>JAEDMN010000075.1 GCA_016302985.1 Kiritimatiellia bacterium
CCGCGCGGGTCGCGCACGCCGTAGTCGGCCTTCACGCCCGTCTCGCTCACGATGATCGGCCGGTCGTCCCTGAACTTGTCGCGGAAGTACTTCACGATCGCCTCGTGGCGGCCGCGGATGTTCGCGCGCATCTCCTCGGGCGACCCGGTCTCCATCTCGTCGGAATACCAGCAGGGGTAGGTGTTGTAGGCGATGATGTCCGTCTTCGCGTGCGAGATGCACGTGTTCGTGCGGTGGCAGGCGAACGTGACGAGATGGCCGGTATCCTCCGCGCGGATGACGTCGATCAGGCGCTCGACGAGGCTCTTGCACGCGGGCAGCTCGGAATCGGGCTCGTTCAGGAACGCGCTGACGATCACGCAGGGGTGGTTGATCGAATTGCGCACCATGAGCCGCGTCTCCTCCTCCTGGAGCGCACGGAACTCGGGGTCGGCGAGCTGCTGCTTCCGGTTGCCCCAGCCCAGGGACTCCTCCCACACCAGCACGCCCAGCTCGTCGCAGAGGTCGAGGAACTGCGCGCACTGCGCGTAGTGGCTGCCGCGGATGAAGTTGCCGCCCAGGTCCTTGAGGTTCCGCACGTCCTCGTACATCAGCTGCACCGGCGTCGTCGCGCCGAATTCGTAGTGCGACTCGTGGCGGTTGACGCCCTTGAGGTAGACGGGCTTGCCGTTGAGCGTGATCCGGCCGTTCGCGGTGCCGACCTGGCGGATGCCGAAGCGGACGGAGACGGCGGGGCGGGACGCCCCGTCTACGCACGTAACCGGGGCGTCCCGCCCCGGTGTCACGCTCACCGTGTGGAGGTTCGGCGTCTCGGGCGTCCACAGCTTGAAGGCCGGGACGTTCAGCACGGCGCGGCGGTTCCTGAAGGCGACGGGCGTCGCGGGGCCGCCGTCGAACGCGACGTCGGCCGTGAAGTCCGCCGGGGCGCCCGCGCCCGCGAACTGGGCCTCGAGCTCGACGCGCCCGGTCGCGTAGTCGCGCGTGCGGACGACGACGCGGCGCAGCTCGACGGGGGCGCGCTGCGTCTCGAGCCACACGCCGTGGTGGAACCCGCCGTGCGGGTAGAAGTCGTAGAAGTTCCAGAAGAGCTTCACCTTCGCGTTGTCCACGACCGAGTCGACCGCCGCGACGAGCTCGTGCTCACCCGCCTTGAGGGCGCCCGTCGCGAACTCGAACCGGCTCCACGGCAGCTTGCTGAAGCCGATTTCGCGCCCGTCGATCCAGTACTTCGAGCGGAGGCCGCAGCCGTCCACCACGAGGAACGCGTCCGCCACGTCGGCGGCCAGCGTGAAGCGCGTGCGGTAGAGGCCCGTCCCGCGCTGGTTGAACCAGTGGGACATCGCGTCCCAGCAGCCCGGCACGGTCATCTTCTCGTTCGCCTCGAAGGCGGACGTCCGCGCCACGTCCTCGAGCGACTTGTTCCGCTCGAACCGGAAGTCCCAGAGCCCGTTCAGGTCGACGCGCTCCAGCGCGAACAGCGCCCCCGCGGCCAGCACGGCCGCCAGCAGCAGCGCCTTCCTCATCGCCGGCCCCCTTTCCTCTCAGTTCCCCTTCGGCGGAAGCGGCAGCACGCCGCGCTCCAGCAGGTCGTTCACGATCATGCGCGCGTCGGTCTCGAAGTTGCCCTTCACGAACCACTTCAGCCAGTTCTTCTCCGTCGCGAAGAGGACCTTGAGCTTCTGGCCCTTCTTCTGCCCGAAGTTGACGCAGAGCTCGCCGTTGATCCAGCGCAACAGCCCCTTCCGGTCGGCGTTCATCGGGTCGCGCGGCACGAGGTACTCGTCCATCTCCGCGGTCGTCTTCGGCAGGTCGGGGTACTTCGCCAGCTGGGCCTTCAGCACGTCGAGCGTCGCGCGCGTGTCCGCCTCGGCGCCATGCGCGCCCGCGTGGTCGCGGCCGCAGTAGAAGCGGACCGCCGCCGTCAGGTCGCGGGGCTCCATCCTGTGGTAGATGCGCTGCACGTCCACGTGCCGGCGGTCGCCGGCCCCGAAGTTGCGGCCCGCGCGCGCAAACTCCTCCTCGAGGCAGGGGATGTCGAAGCGGTCGGCGTTGAAGCCCGACAGGTCGCAGCCGCGGAAGAACGCCTCGATCTCGTCCACGGCGTCCGCGAACTTCGGGCAGTCCTTCACGATGTCGTCCGTGATGCCGTGGATCTGCGTTGTCTCCGGGGGGATCGGCACGCCGGGGTTCAGCAGCCAGCACTTCTCCGTCTCCGTCCCGTCCGGGTCGACGCGGATCGCCGCGAGTTCGATGATGCGGTCCTGCCGCGCGTTGACGCCCGTCGACTCGATGTCGAAGACGACGAGGGGGCGGTCCAGTTTCAGTTGAAGATTCATGTCGTGCCTTCCGGGGATTCGTTCACTGGACAGTATACCAAATCCCCGGAAGGTCAGGGCTGCGGGTTCCTGATCTCGCGCCAGTAGAGTGCGCGGCAGTCGGCCTCCACGGATACCAGCTGGCCCGCCGCGGCGTTCCATTCGAGGAGTTCCTCCTGGTTCCATTCGAGGTTGCGGTCGAGGGGCTTCGGGTTCAGGTAGTACTGGAGGCGCACCTGCCCCATCGGCATGTAGCCGTCGGGGGACGCCGGGCTGTTGGCGCCCTCGATCCGGATGCCGCCGTAGATCTTCCCGTAGCAGCCTCCGACCAGGCGCCCCTGCGCGTCGCGCCGCGTGCGGATGCGGAAGCAGTAGTCGCCGGCGGGCGCCACCTCCTTCAGCTCGCCCTCTTCGGGCTTCCGCTTCTCGAACGCGAGCATCGGCGCATACCCCTCCTCCGGCGCCGCCCGGATGAGCGGCACGGACCCCGGAGCCGTCTTCATCGCCACGATGCCGTTCCCTTCGCCCTGGAACCGCATCTCCGCGGTCGCGCGCCAGCCCCTCTTGCCGGTGCGCTCCACGGGTCCGCGCGTGAACACGACGTCCGCCACCTCCCCGCGTCCCTCGGGCGGCAGCCAGTCGCCGCGGACGAAGTCGTAGGCCACCCGCCCCCCGCCCGCGGCGAAGTCGTCGTGCCGGGCCGGGCTCCAGGCGATGTCCTTCCCCACGGCCTTCAGCGCCAGCGGAACCGGACGTCCCACGCGCGCGACGAGCACGGTCGTGACGATCCCGGACGGCTGCCACCGCCCGAAGATGTCCTTCCCCGTGAACGGCACCTGGGGGACGAACCGCGGCTTGTAGTAGCCGCTGGGCACGTCCTCCACGATCCATTCGACCTCGCCCGCATTGGTCCGCCCGACCGCACGGCAGCGTCCGTCCCGGTCCGGCTGGACCTTCTGGACCTCCGGCGCCGCCTCACCCTTCCATATCCCGAAGCCGTTCAGCCGGTAGAACCGCGCCTCCAGCTTCACGCCCACGAGCGGGGTGCGCGTCGTTTCGTCGAGGACGAGCGCCCTGAGGTCCACGCGGTCCGCGCGGCACGGCAGCGCAGCCGCGCACAGGAGGGCGCAGACCAGGCTCCTTCCGATGTTCTTCATGTTCTTCATGTTCATCATTGCATCTCCTTGGGGATCAGTATCCGTTTACGATTCTATCAAACAATGGGTAGATGTAGAAATAGGCGACGTTCTTCAGATCGGAATGGAGCCAGGTGCGTGCGTACCGTCCCGACCGCTCGGACGGCCACTGGCCGCTCATGTTGTTCAGCGTGTCCAGCTGCAGGTTTCCGCACGCCGACTCCTTCCACGCCAGCGCGTTCCCGCCCATCGCCCAGCTCTCAGCCGGAACCGCGTCCGCGAGGAACTTCGCCCGCAGGAGCGCGGCCTCGTCCGCGTCGGCGAATTCGAAGCGGTTGGTCGCGTGCATCCGCTCGGTCTCGGTTCTGAACGGCGTGAAGAGGGGGTGCACGATCACCTCCTCGGGCTTCAGTTCGGACACCTTCTTCATGAACCAGAGCAGGTAGTACCGCGGGTCGAGCGCATAGTGCGTGTTGACGCCCCAGCCGCCCTCGCAGGCGATCTGGCTGTACCCCACCGTCGCGCCGTTGATCACGTGCAGGGCGGTGGTGCCCTTGACCTTCTCCTGGAGCTTCCACACGGGGTCGAGGATCAGCCCGCCCTTGTTCCCCACGACGTTCTCCGTGGCGGAATAGCAGTTCACGACGTCGCGGAGCCCCCTGAACCGCCCCCGCCATGTCAGGGACGCGCGGAAGTCGTCCGCGGGGAAGAGTCCATGCCAGCCGGCCGCGCGATAGCTCTTCGGGACGTTCCCCCAGTCGTAGGCGATCATCTCGTCGGCCTGGGCCTCCTCGTTGTAGGCCTCCTGCGCGACCGCCGCGTTGAGCATGTAGTACCGCACGTAGCCGAGCCCGTGGTCGGCCGCGGCCGCGGAGACCAGCATGTTCCCCAGCGAATGCGCGAGGAACACCTTCTGCCCTCCCAGCGCGTTGGCCCGCTCCGCCAGCGCGCGGGCCGACTGGAACGCGTGCAGGACGTTGACGTAGTAGTTCGGGCAGAGGGTCTCGACGGGCAGGTTCTCGGCGAGACCCGCCCCGAACTGGCTGTCGTCCCCGAACCAGTCGACGACGGTGAAGCGCGACTCGAGGCCCGACTGCCACAGCCGCTTGAACACCTCGGCGCCCGTCGCGCGCGCCTCCTCCACGTTGATGTTGAACCCGTGCACGAAGACGAAGTGGCGGTCGTCGCAGGTCGCGTCCGGACGGTGCGGGGGATCCCCGAGGCGCGACCCGGCCCCGGGCCCGCCGCCGCAGACGTCGCGCAGGCAGAGCCACCGGTACATCTTCTCGACGTCGTCGATCTCCAGCTTCGCCGTCGCCGAGAGGTCGTCCGCGTTCGCGCCCCATCCGCACCGGATCGACAGCCCCCGTCCCTTCTCGCGGCCCTCGAGCAGGACGAGCCCGCCGCCCGCCTCCTCCATCTGCTCCAGAAACTTCCTGGGCGGCGACGTCCATTCCTTCAGCGACCACGTGTCCGCCCTGCACGCCGCCAGGTCCAGATTTTCCCCGAACAGGGCCGCGTCCCGGAGCTGGAACCCGTCGGCGTCCCATCGCGCCGCACGCGACCACACCGCGTTGACCGGCCCCTTCAGCTGCCAGAACAGGCCGCGCCGCAGGGCCTGCGGACAGCTCGGCGGGAAGACCCTGTCCGCGTCGATCCACGCCGACGTGAAGTCCACCAGGTCCCGCCGCCCGCCCACCTTGCCGTCCCTGGCGTTGTCGCCCGTGCCCGGCCGGTCGGAGAGGTACGCCGTGTCGGGGCAGACGTCCCCCGAATCCGCGTCGTCGTTGATCCAGAAGCGGAAGACCGGATCCTCCTTCCGCGCGCGGTCGACCTCGTCGTCGTCGATCCGCCCGTCGTGGTCGTAGTCGAAGGCCACGCAGGGGTCGTCGAGCACGTACAGCATGGCGGCGAGCCTCTGCGCGATGTTCCGGCCCGTGCGCCGGTTCGTGCACGTGTGCCGGGTCGCGAGCCCCTGCGCGTTGTCCAGGATCCACCCCTTCCCGCGGATCACCGCGTGCAGCTGGTTCCGGCTCGCCGAACCCGTGCGGACGCTGTAGGTCCCGCGTCCCGGCAGGCCGTCGAGATGCAGTGCCCAGCAGTACCACGGCGCGTCTTCGCCGTCCTCGTGCCCCCTGCAGTTGAGCCACTTCATCGACAGGCGGTACGCGTTGCCCTTCCACAGTCCCAGCTTCGCGCGGCCGGTGGCGTTCGGACGCGTCATCGCGAGCCGCAGGGTCCGGAAGTCCTCCGGCCCCTCCCCGGCCACCGTCAGCTCCCAGGCCGCGTAATCGCCCCCGACGTCGAATTGAATCCAGCGGATGCGGTCCGGCGCCACTGCGCCCCCGCCGTCCCGCGCGTCGGCCGGATCGCCGCCCTTGTCGAACTCCTCGCCGTCGCATGCACCGTCGCCATCGGTGTCCGGTTCATTCGGATTGGAGCCGCAGGCGTATTCGTCCGCATTGCAGAGCCCGTCCCCGTCCGGGTCCTCCTCCGCGTCCGACGGGTCGGTCGGATCCAGCCCGTGCTCCCACTCCCATCCGTCCAACATCCCGTCGGCGTCCGTGTCCGGATTCGCCGGATCAACGCCGATCTCCACCTCGTCCCCGTCGCGAAGTCCGTCGCCGTCCGAATCCGAATCGGCGGGATCCGTGCCGTGGCCGAAGTACATCCGCAGTTCCAGTCCGTCCCGGACGCGGCCCTCCTGCCGGTCGCAGAAGGACGCGCACGGGCGCCCGTGGAACATCTGGAAGCCGATGCGCGCCAGGCGCCCGTCCATGTCCGCGCCCGCCACACCGCGGTAGCGGACGTACGCCCGGTCCGGCACCGCGAGCGGAACCGCGACCTGGAAGGAGAGCCCCGTCCCGTCGTCCTGGCCCCGCGCGTCGACGTACTCGACGAGCAGGTACTCCCGCCCCCCGTGCGTCGCGCGTCCCGCGCGGACCCGCGTGGAACCGTCCGCTTCGCGCAGCAGCGCGAAGGCCGTCCAGTACGGCGCGACCAGCAGCACGTCCGGCCGCTCGGCGGCGGACGCCAGCGGCCACGGCGGATACGACCACCACGCCTCGGCCTCCGCCCGCGGGAACGCGAGCACGCCCTGGGCGTCCAGGACCATGTTCGTCACCGTCGCGTCCCCGATCCGGAGCGGGACGGGGAGCGGCCAGGTCGCCCGGCCGTCCTCGAATTCCCCCGTCAGGTCGTCGCACGCGTCGAACGCGAGCCACGGCAGACCGTCTCCGGTCCGCACGCCGCCCGTCTCCACGATGTCCGGCAGGCCGTCCCCGTCCGCGTCCGCACGTTCATCGGCGGGAACCGCCGGCCCGTTCCCCGACTCCGGAAGCCCGAAGGCGAAGGCGGCCTTCACCTGGCCCCGGTTGACGAGCGCCAGATCGTCCGCCCCGTCCTCGGACCAGGGCGCGGCGACCGTCGCGCCGGAGGCGACGAGGTGACGCCAGAACGGCGCCGCGGCCGTCTTCAGCTGGCCCAGGCAGACCGGCAGGTCGTCGCCCGACGCGGTGTATGCCGGCGGCTCCCCGACGGCCGCGCCCGGTTCCCGCGCCGCGAAGGCGCGGGCCGCCGCGCGGACCGCCGCCTTCACTTCGCCCTGCGTCGCCGCGGCCCAGTCCCCCGTTTCCGTGAAAGCGCCCATCGGCAGGCCGGGCGCCGGCTCCAGCAGCTCGATCCCCTCCGCGAAGACGGCTTCGCCCGTCCCGCTCACGCCCTTCAGGAACATGCCGTCGGCGTCCACCGCCACCGCGGCCGCCACCGGATGCCGCGTGGCGATCCGCCCCGTGCCGAGCCGCTCCAGCCCCAGCGCGAACGCCGCGCCCGCAAACGCCGCAACGGCGGCCGCGATCCGTCCAACCCTACCGCGCATCGGCCACCCCGCCTTTGCCGGAGACGTCCATCGGCAGCTCGCCCTGCGGACGGCCCAGCCGGATGCCGTTCAGGAAGAGCGCGCGCCCCGAGACCAACAGCGTGCCCTGCACTTCGACCGGGGCGTCGAACGTCACGCATTCCTTCGCGCCGCCGGCGACGCCCCCCGCGTACAGGGACCCGATCTCGGCCGCGGACAGCGCCCGCCCGAAGACCTGCACTTCGTCGAGCAGGCCGTTCCACGCCTTGCGCTGGAAGCGGTCCGCGCTGCGCGAGTTGCCGACGCACAGCGCACCCGCGCCCCCGACGCCGAACATCCCCTCTGTCTCCGCGCGCAGCCGTCCGTCGATCCAGAGCTCGCCATGCGCGCCCGACCGGACCGCGACGAGATGGTGCCAGGTGCCGTCGCCCCAGTCGCGCGTGGCGTCGGAGAGCGCGAGGTCGCGCGTGCCTTCGTGCAGGAAGAGTCCGACCGCGCCGCCATCGCCCGCGTGCCCGGAGGGGCGCAGGCTCAGGTGCCAGTCATGCCCCGGCGACGTGCGGTCGAGCATCTTCTGCCCGTACTGCGGACCCAGGTCGCCGTCCTTCAGGTGCAGGAACCAGACGCCGACCGTGTAGGCGTCCCAGGTGGTGAAGTCCGGCGCGTCCGGCACGTCGATCCGCGACGTGCTTTCCAGAAACGCGACCGACCCGTCCTCCCGGCAGCCGACGACGCTCCATCTGCAGCCCGTGCAGACGCCGTGCCGGCCCTGTCCGCTCCGGTCCACGACGACGCCCGACGCGCCGACCCGTTCGGCGAAGTCGTAGTGCAGCGCCACGTCCTTCAGACCCGCCGCCACCGCGCCGATCGTCCGCGTCCGCACGACGTCGACGTCGAGCTCCGCGCCCAGCAGCCCCGCCGCGCCGCACAGCGCGCCCAGGCATCCCAGAACCTTCACATGACCCATTCCCTGCACCTCCCTTTCCGCGTGGACCGGCGCGGGGAAGGCCGTCCCGGCGGACGGCGGATCTTCCCGCGCCTGTCCCCAGTCTAGCGGAAACGGAGGGGCAATTGGAGGTTGTGCAATGGAAGGAACAACTTTTTTTCCGGCGCGGTTTCCTAGAGTTCCTCGCGCGCCTGCAGCGCGCCGTCGGAGGAGACCTGCAGGTAGCCCGCGCGCTTCGGCCCGACCGTCAGCCGGTGGCCGTCGCGCAGGCATTCGACGGCCGTCGCGCCGCCGTTCCAGAACACCCAGCCCGTCGCGCCGCGGCCCGGCACGCGGAACGTCTCGAGCGCCTCGGGGTCGGCCGCGCGCCGCGTGAAGGACGCGCCCTTCTCCTTCAGCATCCGCCCGACCGCCTCGCGCAGGCCATCCGCCGGCAGCTGTTCCGGACGGATCACGAGCTTCACCGAGGACGGGACCGCCGGCTCCATCGAGGACGTCAGCTTGGACCAGTTCGCACCCCACCACAGCAGCGCGGCGTCGACGCGGTGCGCGGCCTCGACCGCCTGCACGCGCGCCGGACCGGGATGCTGCCGCACCTCCTCGTCCATCAGCACGATGACGTCCGGCGGATTGTCCACGAGCTCGAGGCGCCCGAACGCCTTCGCCATCTTCGCGTAGAGGTGCGCCGTCGGACGCGGCACGTTGCCCGCATGGACGAGTCCGCACGGGAAGATCCCCTCCATCGGGTCGCGCCAGTGCCACGACAGCAGCGCCGTCGCGCCGGTGCCGAACGCGTGCGAGACGAGATAGCGGAAACGGAGGTCGTAGCCCGCGTCGTCGTCGCCCATGCCCCACGGATCGCTGGACTTGAAGGTCGGATGGTTCTTCGCGCCGCACTCGCCCATGATCAGCGGCTTGCCCAGCACGCGCAGGTCGACGTCCTTCAGCTCCGGCACCATCTTCACGGGCGGGCCGTAGTAGTGGCGGTCCGTGAAGTCGAGGTCGAGGGACGCCACCTGCGGATCCTTCGTCGCCGATCCGCCGGCCCAGCCCTGGCTCCAGCCGATGGAGACGGGGACCTCCGGACGCACGGCGCGGAACGCGTCGCGGTTGCCCTTCGCCCACGCGCGCTGCGCGTCCGTCGCGCCCCGGGACGGCGGCTCCCGCATCTGGGGCTCGTTGCACATGTCGACCAGGAAGCCGGGGACGTTCCGGTAGCGCGCCGCGATCTCGGTCATCGCCGCGCGCTGTTTCGCCAGCTCGGCCGCGTCGCGCGTGTTCCAGAGGTTCGGCGTGTGGTAGAGCGCGAGCCCGAACTTCTGCGCGAGCTGCACGACGGCGTCCGAATCGCGCTTCTCCTTCTCCGTGCGGAACGGCAGGAAGCAGCGCGTCGCGCGCAGGCCGAACGCGCGCATCTGCCGGAAGTCGTCGTAGAAGGCCGCGGGCGAACTCGCCGTCACGCTGCCGTGCTGGCCCCAGAAGGTCTGGCTGCCGAGGATGAAGCGCGACGCGCCGTCGAGCGTGAAGCGCAGGCCGTCCACCGCGAGCTTCGGCCCCTTCGCAATCACGCCGTCGTTCCACACGACCACGGCGCCCCGTTCGCTCTCCAGGGGCTCGGGGACGCCGTCCGCCCGCAGCACCGCGGCGAGGCGCAGGTAGTCCGGCGCGCCCGCGGGGACCGTCCAGGGGATCTCGACGAGATGGTCCTGCCGGGCGGGGACCTCGACGGTCTGCCGCCGCTCGAAGACGCGCGCGCCCGACTCGTCGGAGAGGACGAAGTCGACCGTGCCGCGGAACGGGACGTCGCCCGTGTTGCCGACGCGCGTGCGGAGCCGCGCCGTCTCGCCCGCGCGGTAGCAGGCGTACTCGGCCGTCGTGTCGTGCAGCGCCGCCGGCGCGAGGAGCGTCCGCACGAGCGCGCGCGTCCATTCCGCCGCGTCGCGTCCGCCGGCCGCGAAGAGGTCCACGTTGTCGACGCCGAAGACCGCCCAGCTCGACCCCGCGAACGTGCCCGCGTAGTGGCGCACCAGCGCGCCCGCCCAGCCGCGGAGGCCGCGGTCCGCGCCGCGGCAGACGAGCAGCGGCCGCCAGGTGCAGCGGTTCGGACCGAACCCGTGCCCGTTCACGCCGAGCTGCGCGAGGGCCGAGAACCCGGTCGCCGCCATCGCGCCGCAGGGGGCGCCCGGCAGCGCGAGGTCGGGCGCCGCCTCGACGCTCGCCACGTCGCGCAGATCGAAGGACGGGTCGAAGACGCCGATCTGGGACTCCTTCGGATGGATCGCGTCGCGGATCCGCGCCGTGCGCGTGTTGATCTGCGGCAGATGCAGGCAGCGGACCGCCCGCTGCGGGTCGTCGCCGGCCTTCAGTCCGCAGAGCTCGACCGCGTGCGCCTCGCCCGTCGTCGCGACGTCCATCGCCACGCCGAGGCTCACGCGCGCGACCGCGTCGAAGTCCACATGGTCCCCCGGCCCGCCGCGGCCCACGCTCGGATTGTCGCGCCAGTAGGTGAACTGTGCGGGCGTGAGGCGGAACTCCTTCCAGTCCTCCGCCAGCTCGAGCTTCGCATGCCAGCGCGAGCCGTCCTTCTCGTCGAGTTCGAACCACGCGGCCTTCGTGCGCGGGCCGCCCTTCGCGTGGAAGCTCACGACCGAGCGGCCCTTGAGCCCCAGCGGCGCGACGGCCGTGCTCCACTTCTCCATCGACGGCGTCGAGACGCGCACGCCCGGCGCGCCTGCGGGCCCCGCGATGTCCGCGACCTCCGTCTTCGTCGCGGCGTCCGCGCTCGTCCACCACTTGGCGGCCGGCGGCAGCGCGACGGGAATCGTCCCCGCGGGGATGTCGTCCAACCCCGTGCGCGGAGAGCCCCAGCGGCCGCCGATCTTCACGACCGGCTTGTCGAAGGCGTAGCCGCCGCACGTCAGCAGCCGCCCGCCCGCGGAGAGGAACTCGACGAGCGCGTCCGCGGCCCCCGCGGGGAAGGCCGATCCCGTCGGCACGACGAGCAGGTCGAACGCGGTGCGGCAGAAGATGGACGGGTTGCAGAGCTCGTCCCCGGAAACCCGCACGGGACGGCAGACGCCCGCGAGGTTCCGTTCGAAGGCGGCGGGGTCGGACATGCAGCCGAACGCGTTCCGGCCCGGCGCGAAGCCGAGGTCGAGGACCGCGGCGCGCGGAAGCCCCGGCGCGTCCAGCCCCTTTGCCTTCAGCCACGCCGCGGCCTCCCGCGCCTGGCGTGCGCGACGCGCGGCCGTCGCGGTCTCCTCCGGCGAGACGGCCCAGTCGGTCGCCTGCGCGCCCGCCTCGACCTGCGGGTCCGCGAACCAGGCCGTGCCGCCGCCGTAGAGGCAGAACACGAAGCGAACCGACTGCGTGCCCTGCGGCAGCTTCGGCACCGTGCAGACGATGCGCGTCCAGTCCCGCGTGCCCGTCAGCTTCAGCTCGGAATCGTTGGCGGCGAGGCGGTGCACGTCGGCGAAGCAGTTCAGCGAAATGTAGGCGAGCGCGCCCGGCTCGAGGTCCTTTGTCCGCACCCACGCGCTGAAGGTGTACGGCGTGTCGCCGCGGAAGCCCTTCACCTCGTGCGAGGACATGTTCCAGGTCTTCGCGCCCTTCTCGGCCGTGACGCGGAGGGACGCCGGTCCGGCACGGCGCACCGCCCCGTCCAGCGCGCACGACGCCCCGGCGCCGAACTGCCTCAGCCAGCCGCGCGGCAGGCCGTCCGTCCCGCCCTCCGGCGTGAACGCGGCATCCATCAGCATGTTCTGCGCGCCGGCCATGCAGACCAGCAGGGCGGCAAGTGCAAGAATGGTCCTCTTCATCTTCGCGGTCTCCTGTCGCCGGGCCTCACCGCACGGCGCCGTTCCGGATCTTTTCGAGAAGCGCCGTGCAGCCTTCCAGCACGTCGGCGTAGGTCTCGTCGAAGTTGCCCGTGTACCAGGGGTCGGCGATGTCGCGGGACTTCCCCGCGAAGTCGAGCAGCAGGTGCACCTTCGCGCGGTCGTCGGGGTAGACGAGGCGCAGGAGGTCCGCCTTGTTGTAGGCGTCCATGCCGACCAGCAGGTCGTATTCGCGCGCCTTCGCGGCGGTGAGCAGCCAGGCCGCGCGGGGCGCGAAGGGGATGCCCTCCGCACGCAGCTTCCCGCGCGTGCCATGGTGGATGTCGCTGCCGATCGCGTCCGTGTGCATCGCGGCGGACGCGACGACGACGTCCTCGATTCCCGCGCGCCGCAGCAGCTCCTTCATCACGAACTCCGCCATCGGGCTGCGGCAGATGTTCCCGTGGCAGACAAACAGGATCTTCATGGCTAGATCGCGTAGTGCTTCAGTTCACGTCCGTCGAAGAAGCCGTAGGAGCGCGAGCTGCCGCCCTTCGGCAGGGAGATCGAGCCGGGGTTGAAGATCGTGATGCCGCAGGCGAGCTTCTTCAGTTCCGGCACGTGGGTGTGGCCGTGCGCGAGCACGGTGCCCATGCCGATCGGCGGCAGCCGGCATTCGTTGAAGAGGTGGCCGTGGGTGAGGAAGAACGTCTCGCTGCCGGCGTCCAGCACGGCGTAGTCGCTCATCATCGGGAACTCGAACATCATCTGGTCGACTTCGGCGTCGCAGTTGCCGCGCACCGCGACGAGGCGGTCCTTGATGCCGTTCAGGATCTGCGCGACCTTGACGGGGTCGTAGAGGTTCGGCACGCCATTGCGGGGGCCGTGGTAGAGCAGGTCGCCCAGCAGGACGATCTTGTCCGGCTGCAGCGTGTCCGCCGCCGCGAGCGCGGCTTCGAGCGTGGACGGCACGCCATGGATGTCGCTCAGAAACAGAATCTTCATCTTCGCTTTTCTCCGTCAGGCATCTAGGGCCGAAGCCTGCGCTCCGGCGCGTCCAAGCATAGCAGAGGCGCGGGCAAATCTCAAGTCAGACTTGGAATTTGTCGGCCTCCGGCGCGCGTGGGCAACCGCGCGGGACGCCCGTCATTCGCGCGCCGGGGGCCGGCGCGCAACCCAGCCTTGTGGGGCCGCCACAGGACCATGGGACGGTTGGGACGGGTGAGACGGGTGAGACAGCAGGGCCTGGCGTCTCACCTGTCTCACCCGTC
>JAEDMN010000076.1 GCA_016302985.1 Kiritimatiellia bacterium
CTTGTTCTTCATCATCGGGCGCGCCACGGCGCGCGTGAAGAGGAACGTGCCCTTCAGGTTGACGTTCAGCACGGCGTCCCAGTCGGCGTCGCTCATGCGCATGAGCAGGCCGTCCTTCGTGATGCCGGCGTTGTTGACCATGATGTCGACTTTGCCGAACGTGTCGATCGTCTTCTTCACGCAGGCGTCCACGTCCGCGCTCTCGGCGACGTTGCAGCCGATGCCGATCGCGTCGGAGCCGAGGCCCTTGACGATGCCGACCGTCTCCTCGCACCATTCGGCCTTGAGGTCGACGACGGCGACCTTCGCGCCGCGCGCCGCAAGCGTCTTCGCGATCATCTGGCCGATGCCGCGGGCCGCGCCCGTGACGATGGCGACCTTGCCTTCGAGGTTCTTCTCCATGATTCTCTCCTTGATTCCTTGAGGTTGCAATGGATCGACGGGGCCGCTTACAGCGCGGCCGCCGTGGCGTCAAGCGACGCGAGGTCGCCGACGTTGAACGTCGCGAGCGCCGCGTCGATCTTCTTGATCAGGCCCGAGAGGACCTTGCCCGGCCCGAACTCGACGAAGCGCGTGCAGCCGAGGGCCTTCGCGGCCTCGACGTCCGCCGCCCAGTTCGTCGTGCCCGTCACCTGCTCGAGCATGAGCGCCTTGATCTCGGCCGGATCGGACGAGTGGGGCTTGCCCGTGACGTTGGAGAGCACCGGGAACTTCGGCGCGCTGAACGTGATGCCGTCCAGCACCGGGGCGAGCTTCTCGCGCGCGGGCTGCATGAACTTCGAGTGGAAGCCGCCGGCCGTCGCGAGCGGAATCGCGCGCTTGATGCCGAGCTCCTTGGCGATCGTCGCCGCGGCCGCGACCGCGTCCTTCGAGCCGGACAGGACCTGCTGCGCCGCGGAGTTGACGTTGGCCACCGTGCAGCCGCTCTTCTCGCAGAGCTGCGCGAGCTGGTCGGACGAAGCGCCCACGATCGCGATCATGCCGCTCGGGGTGGCCTCGCAGGCCTCCTGCATGAAGCGGCCGCGCGCCTCGAGCACCTTCAGCGTCGAGTCGAAGTCCAGCACGCCGGCGGCGCAGAGCGCGCCCCACTCGCCGAGCGACAGGCCGGCCGCGCACGCGAAGGACGTCGGGCGGCGCTTCTGCAGCGCGAGGTAGCCGGCGTAGCTCGTGACGAAGATGGCGGGCTGGCAGACGTTGGACTTGGTGAGCTCCTCGGCGGGGCCCTCGAAGCAGATCTTCTTCAGGTCGAAGCCCAGCACCGCGTTCGCCTTGTCGAACAGCGCCATCAGCTCGGCGTCGGCCTCGGCGAAATCCTTGCCCATGCCGGGGACCTGCGCGCCCTGGCCTGCGAAAATGCAGCAATCGGACATGTTTCTCTCTTCCTCTGTTTCTTTTTTCGATTCAGGCGGGACGTCCGCAACGGACCCCACCCGTCTATTGGAAAGCATTATAGCAAAAAAATCCCCTTCGGTCACGCGCGCCGGAGGGCGCAGGCGAAGGCGCCGTCGTGGCCGGTCTCGAACGGCAGCGACTCGCGACGGGCGACCTCGGAGAATTCCGGATGCGCGGCGAGGAACTTCGCCACCTGGTCCGCGTTCTCCTCGGGCTCGTTGGAGCAGGTGGAGTAGACGAGCAGGCCGCCCGGCGCGACATGCGCGGCCGCCGACTCGAGGATCTCGGCCTGGAGGCCCGTGAGCTGCGTGAGGTGCTCCGCGTCCCAGCGCCAGCGCGCGTCGGGGCGGCGGCGGAGGACGCCCGTGTTGCTGCAGGGCGCGTCGACCAGCACGCGGTCGAAGAGGCCGGCGTCCGCGGGGAGGGCCTGCACGGCCTCGACCCAGCCGAGCTTCATCCGCGCCAGGTTGGTCTGCAGGCGGCGGAGCCGCTTCGGGTTCACCTCCTGCGCGACGAGGCGTCCGCCCCCGAGGCGCCACGCGATCTGGACGGTCTTGCCGCCCGGGGCCGCGCAGAAGTCGAGCGCGGACAAGCCCGGCTTCACGTCCAGCAGTTCGATGGCGCCGGCCGTCGCGGGGTCCTGCACGAGGAACGCGCCGTCCGCGAAGCCCGCCACGTCCGCGACCTTCCGCCCGCGCGCCAGCTTCTCGAAGCGGTCCGGGTAGGCGAGCCACGTCTCGGCGGGCTGGTTGTGCCACTTCGCCAGGGCCTCGGCGTTCGCCGCGCCGAAGCGCGCGGTCCAGCGCCGCACGAGCGCGTTCGGGTAGCTCTCGCGCTCCGCCAGGGGGGCGGCGGCGAGCTTCGCCTGGAACTCCTCGCGGCGGCGGACCAGGTTGCGCAGCACGCCGTTCACGACGCGGTCGAGCCGCTTGTCGCGTCCGCTCATCTTCGCCGCGGCGACGGTCTCGTTCACGGCCGCGAAGTCCGGCACGTCCGGCATGTAGAGGACCTGCGCGGCGCCCACGAGCACGAGCGCCTCGAGCTCGCCCTTCGGCCATCTCTTCATCAGCTCGCCGAGGACGGACCGGAGCGCGCGGAAGCGCCGCACGACGGTGTAGACGAGGTCCTGCACGAACGCCCGGTCCTCGCCGGCCTGCGGCAGCATCTCGTTCGGGAAATCGTGCGTCGCCAGCCAGCGCTGCACGACGAAGGCGGCTGTGCGGCGGCTGTTCACAGCGCGGCGACCGCCTCGATCTCAAGCTTCACGTCCTTCGGCAGACGCGCGACCTCGACGCAGCTGCGCGCGGGCTTCGTCGCGCCGAACATCTCGGCGTAGACCGCGTTCAGAGCGGCGAAGTCGTTCATGTCCTTGATGAAGACCGTGGTCTTGACGACGCGGTCCAGACCGGCGCCGGCCGCCTCGAGCACCTGCTTCAGGTTCGCGATCGCCTGGCGCGTCTGGCCCTCGATCGTCGTCGCCGTGACCGCGCCGACGGCGGGGTCGATCGGAATCTGGCCCGAGCACCACACGAAACCGCCGGCCTTGATCGCCTGCGAATACGGCCCCAGCGCCTTCGGCGCCTTCTCAGTCGAGACAACATCCATTTCGCACCTCCTGCGGGGCGACGAGACGTCGCCCCCTACCGGTCATTCAACGTTCAACCTTCAACGCTCACCCGTGCCGGCGCATCTGGCGCGAGACGGGCATCTCGACCGCGTCGGGCTCGACCGCGCCGCCCTTCGCCGGGGCGGCGGGCGTTCCGTAGCGCCGCTTGACCCACCAGGCCTGCGCCACGCCGAACGCCGTGCTCAGGGCCCAGTAGAGGGAGAGCGCGCTCGGGAAGTTGTAGAACATGAAGAGCATCATCAGCGGCATCATGACCATCATCATCTGCTGCTGCTTGTTGTCGCCCGAGGACGGGGTGAACGCGCTCTGCAGCATCGTGAGGCCCGCCATCGCGAGCGGCAGGATGTTCAGGCCGCCGAACGGGAACCAGCTCGCGAAGAGCGCCTCCGGTTCGGAGAGGTCCGAGATCCACAGGAACGGCGCGTAGCGCAGCTCGACCGCGGCGCGCAGCACCGTGAACAGCGCGATGAACACCGGGATCTGCACGAGCATCGGCAGGCAGCTGGAGAGCGGGTTCACCTTGTGCTCGCGGTAGAGCGCCATCGTCTCCTGCTGCAGGCGCTGCGGGTTGTCCTTGTACTTCCGCTGGACCTCCTTCATCAGCGGCTGGATCTCCTGCATCTTGCGCATGCCGAGCGTGCTCTTGTGCGTGAGCGGCCAGAAGAGCAGGCGCACGAGGATCGTGAGCAGGATGATCGCCACGCCGTAGTTCGGAATCGCGGAGTTGAAGAGGTTCAGCACCCAGACGAGCGGATAGCAGAGCCAGCGCCACATGCCGAACTCCATCACGTCCTTCATGCCGAGGTCCCAGAGCAGGGCCTGCTTCTTCGGGCCGACGTAGAGCGTGTACGTGCGCTTCGCGGGCACGCCCGCGAACGCGGCGGACGCGGAGACGCGCTTCAGCGCGTACTCCTGCTTCGAGACGTCGCGCGCCATCGTCGCGCGGAAGCCGGCGTTCGGCTCGCTGCACGCGGCCAGGGCCGTCACGAAGAAGCGGCTCTTCACCGCCACCCACTCCTGGCGGCCGGGGATGTCGACGCGGGAGACGGCCGGGATGCCGGCGGCCTTCCGGCTGCCGCCGCAGCCTCCCATGCTGTTCACGAGATAGCTCTTGAGCGGGTCCTCGTCGCCGTGGTGCACGACCCGGGGCTTCTTCCCGTCGAGCGCCCAGGAGTCGATGGAGAGGATGTCGTTCTTGGACGTGCCCATCTCCATGCCGCCCAGCCCGAGCCGGTGCGACGCGGCCGCGTCCGCCTTCGCGAAGTCCTCCTCGACCTCGATGCGGTAGCCCGCCTTCAGCGCGACCGTGCGGGTCAGGTAGGCGTTGCGGAACGTCACGGCCCCGTCCTTCTCGGACACGACCTCGAAGTCGGCGTCGGGCTCGACGCCGGCGAGGCCCTCGAGCGCGAGCACGGGCGACTCCGCGAAATCGAGGCGCAGCGCGGGATTCGCCTCCGAGACCGCGCCCGGCTTCTCCGCGTACTGCAGCATCGTCGCCCGGCGGATCACCGCGCCATGCGACGAGAGCTCGAGCTCCATCTCGGCGTTCGCGAGCTTCACAAGCTTCTCGGGCGCCTTCGGCGCGGCGGGCTTCGCCGGTTCGGCGGCGGGCGCCGGGACCGCGGGCTTCGACGCCTCGGCCGCGGGGGCGGCGGGGGCGGACTGCGCGGCCGTCTGCGCGACGGCGGTGCGCGCGTTCGTCTCGGCGGCCTTCTTCTGCTCGAGGAACGAATGGCACATCCAGCCCACCAGGACGAGGCCCAGCAGGATCGCGATCAACTTCTCTTGTTTGTTCATTTGAACCTCTGGAAATCAGGGGAAACGGGAAAGTCGGCGGATCAGATGCAGGGGAAGTCGTTCTTCCAGGACCCCTTCGGCGGCACGGGGTCGTAGCCGCTCTTCCCGAAGGGATGGCATCTCAGCAGACGCCACGCGGCGAGGATGCTCCCCTTCAGCGCGCCATGGACCCGCAGGGCCTCGATCGCGAAGTTCGAGCAGGACGGCTCGAACCGGCAGCATCCGTAGAACA
The DNA here is from genome assembly GCA_016302985.1 of Kiritimatiellia bacterium. GTDB lineage: Bacteria > Verrucomicrobiota > Kiritimatiellia > RFP12 > UBA1067 > RUG572. Next base: position 5,049 of record JAEDMN010000076.1, read on the forward strand.
GCGGCGAAAGGACGATCTGGTACGCCCGCACCAGCAGGATCAGGACCTGCTTCACGGCAGCACCCCGCCCTTCCGGGCCAGATGGCGCAGTTCGTCCATGACGTCCGCCGTGCGCTTCCCGGCCAGGGCGGCGCGGCCGACGAGGACCCAGTCGACGTCCCGCGGAAGCTCGGGCGCAAGCAGCCGGAAGCCCTCGCGCATGATCCGCTTCGCACGGTTGCGGTCCACCGCGTCGTGGAAGCTCTTCTTGGAAACGACGACGCCGGCCTGTCCGCCGGCGTCGGTAGAGCGCAACGCCCACGCGACGAAGAGACGCCCCTTCAGCGGGCGCCCCCGGTCGAAGACGCTCCTGTACTTCGCTCCGGGGAGTCGCGTGGACATCTACTCGGGAGTCCTTAGACCTGCGTCAGGCGCTTGCGGCCCTTGGCGCGACGGCGCGCGAGAACCTTGCGACCGCCCTTCGTCGCCTTACGAGCACGGAAACCGATCTTGCGCGCACGCTTGATCTTAGACGGCTGCCACATCATCTTCATGGTATTTCATTCCTTCCTTGGTGAAAAGTGAGTTGGAATTATATCAAAAGGTTCGCCCGCGTGCAAGAGGGCTAGAAGCGCGGGAGCTTGTCGCGCGAGTCCTGCATGCCGCCGGGCCGGTTGCGCAGCAGCCAGACCTGGTCGTGCTCCGCGCGGAGGAAGCGCAGGCGCCGCTCGTCGCGCCGGTTGCAGGCCGCGTCCACGAGGTTCGCCATGTGGACGATCTCCTGCGCCCAGACGTTCGGGAAGGCTCCGGACGCGTACTGCGACGCCGCGTGGCGGCAGCCCTCGGCGATGGACGAGATCTCGGCGAGCACGTGGTCCGTGAGCCCCGGATGGCGGGAGTAGCCGCGGTCGTTCGCGAGGATGCGGAAGAGCTCGCTCGCGTTCGCGCGCATCGCGCCGCCACGCAGGTAGAGCGTGCCGAGGCGCAGCAGGGTGCCGCCGAGCGGCACGCCCATGACGGAGTCGAGCGCCTCCTCGAGGTTCATCTTGTTCGCGGGCGCCCCCTGGCACGCGAGGCTGCCGCCGAGGATCAGCCCCGGCAGCGAGGCCGCGAGCGGCTGCCAGTGCCCGCCGTCGCCCCAGTCCGTCACCATGAAGCCCTTCGCGCCGAAGCGCCGCCCCGCCTGCTCCGCGGCCATCATGTTCTCGCGCATGTTCTCCACGCGCCCCGCCAGCGAGTTCCAGCTGCTCGTGCCCGGGCACACGTAGAAGTCGAGGCCGGCGTTCCGGAACTGCTCCGCCTCCTTCATGAAGGGATGGTTCGCCTCGTAGCCCCAGTCGAGCGCGATCAGGTCCTTCGGCAGCTCGGGGACGAGCTCGGGGTGGCGCAGCACCACGTCGCCCCAGAACATCGGCCGCCGGCCGCGCGCCCGCGCCAGGTCCGCGACCTTCTTCAGGAACTCGAGGTAGACGCGCCCCTCGCCCTTCGCCTTCACGGCGGCCGCGCTGCGGCCCTCGCCCAGCAGGTCGAACGTCTCGTCGCAGCCGATGTTGAAGAGCCGCGAGTCGAAGTTCGGCAGCAGCTCGTCGTAGAGCCCCGCGAGGAAGTCGAGGGACGCCGGGTCGGTCGGGCAGAGCGTCGTGGGGTCCTTCCTGAACCCGCCCCAGGGAAGCGGCGCGCCGCCCTGCGGCAGCTCGGCGAGGCCGTTGTAGGCGGGCCGCGCGAGCCAGCGTTCGAGGTGGCCGAAGGAGTTCTGATTGGGCACGAGCTCGATGCCCTGCATCGCGCAGTAGGCGTCGAGCGCGCGGATCTCCGCGGCCGTCAGGGGCGAGGCCTTCTCCCAGACGGCGCGGTGGGCCGAATAGGCGAAGGTGTGCTCGGTGTAGAGCTGGAACTGGTTGTAGTCGAACTTCGCGAGGAGGTCGACGATCAGCTTGAGCGTGCCCATCGTCGGGACCTTGTCCCGGCTGATGTCCAGCATGTAGGAACGGACCTCGAACATGGCCTACTTCGCCCCCGCCTTCGCCCCGCCGCGGCTGTAGAACGCCGCGGCCTGCTCGGCGTCGCCCTGCTCCTCCATCAGCACGCCGAGGTTGTGGAAGGCCGCCTCGCAGCCGTCCGTGGCCGCCCGGCGCAGGAGGGTCTCGACGTACTGCGGCATGTAGGCCGCGCGGTTGGCCACGCGGGCGTGGAGCAGCGCGGCGAGGTTGTTCGCGGCGACGGGGCTGTCGAGCACCCGCAGGACGGTGCGGGCGGTCGCGGCGTCCGGCAGCTCGTCGAAGCCCGCGACGGGCCAGTCCTTCCGCCCGTCCCACATCACGAACTGGTAGTCGCGCGGCGTGGCCGGGTTCGAGAGGTCGCTCGTCAGGAGGAGGTAGAGCCGGTCACGGACCTTCCAGCCGGCGATCCAGCCCGTGACCTTCGCGCTCCCGCCGCCGACCATGCCGGTCGCGGTGGAGATCGCGAACTTCTCCCAGAAGCGCGCATCCATGTCCACGCGGTAGCCCGCCAGCGCCCGCACCGTCGCGGCGTCGCAGCGCGGGAACTTCGCGGAAAGCGCCATCACCGTCCATTCGGCGAAGACCTTGTTCACGTAGGCCAGGGCCGCGTCCGCCCGCGCGCGCGGCGAACCCGGGGCGTCCGCCCCCTGGTCCTTCAGCAGATAGCAGCCATCCGCCCCGCGGTCGAGGCGCTTCTCCAGCAACCCCTCCACGCGGGCCACGTCGAACGGCCAGTCCACCTGGCCGGCGCCCGGATCCACCTCCAGGCGCATCGCCTTCGCGGGCGGCACGAAGCTCTCCCGCGCGTCCAGCATGCGCGAAACCAGAGGACGCGCCACCTCCGCCCCGGCGACCAGGCTCGCCGCCACGCCCAGCAGCAGCAGGAATCCCTTCGCGCGCATCGCCCGTCTCCCCCGCGTTCAGTCCATCACGCGGTCGTACTGGCCGCCACCTTCGCCGGACTCCCCGGCGTCGCCCGCGTCGACCGCGCGCACCGGCTTCGCCTTCGGCCGCTCGCCGAAGAGGACCGTGCCGAGGCGCACCCAGGTCGCGCCCTCCTCGACCGCCACGCGGTAGTCGTTCGTCATGCCCATCGAGAGCCGCGGCAGCGACACGCCGAATTCGGCCTCCATGCGGTCGCGCAGGCCGCGCAGGCCCGCGAAGACGGGGCGCGTCTCCTCGATCTTGTCCGCGGGCGTGAACGGCGCCATCGTCATGAAACCCTCGAGCGTCACGTTCGGGCACCCCAGCGCGCGCTCGACCACGGCCGGCACGTCCTCCGGACGCATCCCGTCCTTCGACCGCTCCCCGCTCATGTTGACCTCGAGCAGGATCCTCGGACGCGCCCCGCTCTCCTCCGCCAGCAGCTGGATGCGCTCCAGCAGCGCAGGGGAGTCCACGGAATGGAAGGTCGAGAACAGCTCCAGCGCGTGCCGAACCTTGTTTCGCTGCAGGTGGCCGATCAGGTGCCAGTCCGGCCCGGACACGGCGAGCGGCTGCTTCCACGCCGCCTCCTGCACCTTGTTCTCGCCCACGATGCGGAGGCCCGCGTGCCACGCCTCCGCCACGACCTCCGGGCCGTGCGTCTTCGTGACCGCGATGACCTCCACGTCGTCCGGACGGCGCCCGGACTTCGCGCAGGCGTCCGCGATGTTCGCGTTCACCTCCGCGAGGATGTCCGACAAATCGCGCATGGTCAGGCCTTCTTCAGTTCCGCGACCTCGGCCTTCAGCGCCTTGACCTCGGCCTTCAGCTTCGCGATCATCTTCGGCGCCAGCGTCTGCGCCGCCAGGTCCTTCATGGACATCGCCGGCGCGCCGATGACGTACTTGATCGAACCGTCGAGCGACTGCGGCACGCCCGCCTGCGGACCCACCTGCACGCCGTCCGCGATCTTGATGTGGCCCGAGATGCCCGCCTGCGCCCAGATGAGGCAGCCCCTGCCGATCTGCGTGGACCCCGCGACGCCGGCCTGCGCGATGATGCCGCTGTAGCCCGCCACCTTCACGTTGTGGCCGATCTGCACGAGGTTGTCGATCTTCGTCATCGGACCGATGTAGGTGCGCCCGATGCGCGCGCGGTCGATTGTCGTGTTGGACCCGATCTCCACGCCGTCGCCAAGCTCCACGACGCCGAGCTGCGGGATCTTCTCGATCTTCGGCATCCCGTTCTCGAACGTCGTGTTGTAGCCGTAGCCGTCGCCGCCCAGGCGCACGCCGCAGTGCAGGATGACGCCCTTGCCGACGATCGTGCCCTCGCGCAGCGTGACCTGCGGATAGAAGTGGGAGCCCGCGCCGACGACGCAGTTCTCGCCGATGAAGACCTGCGCCTCGATCACGCAGCCGTCGCCGATCGCCGCGCCCTTCTCGATCACCGTGTACGCGCCGACGTGGACGCCCGCGCCCAGCTTGACCGACGGGTCGACGATCGCGGTCGGATGCACGCCCGGCGCGCGCACGGGGGCCGGCGGCGCGAAGAGCGCGGCCGCCGCCATGCAGGCGTGGTTCGGGTCCGCGACGCGGATGATGGAACAGGGCGCTCCGTGCGTCCAGTCCGGCGGCAGCAACACGGCGGAGGCCTTCGTCTCGGCCACGAGCTTCACGTGCTTCGGATCCTTGCAGAAGCTCAGGTCCCCCTTGCGCGCCTCCTCGAGGCCGCCGCACGCCATGAGTTCGACATCGGCTCCCTCGAGGACGCCGCCCAGTTTCTCCGCCAGTTCAGATGCTTTCACGTGAATCCCTTTCGTAGTGGGGAGATTATAGCACAAATCGGGGACGGCCGTCCCGCGCGGGCGCATCGCCCCCGGCGCGTGATGACGGCAGGCAGGAGAGCCTACGCTAGAGCGCGACTCTACTGTCACTTGGAACGGCTCCACGTTTGTACTGTCATTGTGAGATTGTAGCATTGGGCCATTGTAAGATTGTGCCATTGTAGAATTGTGGGATTGAGGAATTTTACAATCCCACATTGTTACAATTTCACAATGCTACAATCTCACAATCCCACAATAATCAGCCGCCGAGGGCAAATGGGAAGCGCTCTCAAAGTGACACTACAGCCCGCCTCTGATGCAATTTCACCCACGCGCCCACTTGCCCAATGGCCCGCTCGGGGCGGGCTGGTGGGCAGATGGACCTACGCGCGCACGCGAATCTCGTCGATCGAACGCGCATCCGCGGCGAGCATCACGAGGCGGTCGACGCCGAGCGCGACGCCGCCGGACGGCGGCATGCTCCCGAGCCGGCCGAGGAAGTCCTCGTCCAGCGGGTAGTCGCTCTCGTCCAGGCGCCGTCGCTCCTCCCGGGCGGCCTCGAAGCGCCGCCGCTGCTCGACGGGGTCCGTCAGCTCGGTGAAGGCGTTCGCGAGCTCCATGCCGCCGACGTAGAGCTCCCAGCGCTCGGCCACGGACGTCCCGTCCGGCTCGGCGCGCATCCTCGAAAGCGACGCGGCGGCGGGCGGATAGTCGATCAGGAACACGGGCTCCCTGGGCAGGTTCGGCTCGATCTTCGTCGCCATGTCGAAGTCGAAGCGGTCCTGGTCCCAGTCCGCGAACGGGTCCCAGCCCGCCCAGGTCCGGTACGCCTCGCGCACGGTGACGCGGCGGAACGGGACGGGGTCGAGCCCGAGCACGCCGCCGACGAGCTCCTCCATGTCCTTCAGGATGTCCAGGTAGTCCGCCTCCGCCCGGTACCATTCGAGCATCGTGAACTCGGGACTGTGCCGGCCGCCCTTCTCGCCTTCGCGGAAACAGGGGCCCATCTGCCAGATGCGCGGCAGGCCCATGCAGAGGAGCTTCTTCATCTGCAGCTCGGGCGACGCGCGCAGGAACTCCGCGCGCGACAGATCCTCCGCGCGCGGACGCGCCACGACGGCCGGACAGTCGATGTGCGGTTCCGGCGCCGGCGCGGGGATCCGCACCGGCGTCTCAACCTCGATGAAGTCCCGCGCGTCGAAGAACGCGCGGATCCGGCGCAGCACCTGCGCCCGCACGACCAGCTTCTCCAGAACTGCCATTTTAGCCGAATTCTCCTGGTCGGCATTATAGCACATCCCGTGGCGGGAGCCGCGCGCGCAAGGGGCGTTCCGAAGCGAAATCCCACCCGTCGTCCGGCGTCAGCGGATCTTGATCACGGCGCCCAGGGGCCCCTTCGTCACCCACAGGCGGCCGTACTGGACGGCGATCTCGTAGTTGGAGGTGACCGTGCCCGGCAGCGGGTTCCAAGTGAAGACGTTGTCGCTCGCGCCGATTTCCGTCTGGGATCCCGTCACCTGCACCTCGACGCCCTCGCCCGGAATGAAGCCCAGCCCCCCGGCCGTCACGCCGTCCCGGACAAGCGGCTGTCCGTCGTAGGCCTTCCAGCCCCCGCGGCTCGCGAGCGTGACCGGGCGCGGACGGATCCGCACGGCGGCCGTCCCCGTGACGGGCAGGTGGTTCGAGGCCGAGGCCTGGTACCAGACCGTCACGTCGACGACGTTGGTGAAGACCGGCCCCTCGGGCAGGCCCCGTCCCGCGCGCAGCTCGGCCTCGTTCGGCGCGTAGACCACGTCGGCGCCCGGCGTGAGGTCCGCGACGGCGACGCCGTGCCCCTGTCCGTCGTAGGGACCGTCGAAACCCAGGATCCGCACGCGGCAGGGCGGCAGGGGCTGCGCTTCGCCGTCCGAATAGCCGCCGAAGCGGTCCGCCGGCACGAGGGCCTCCCAGGCCTCGGCGTATTCCCGCGGATAGTGCACGAGCCCGTGCTCCAGCAGGCCCGAGGTCGCGAAATTGGCCGGCGGCGGACCGAAGAAGTAGCTGTCGGACAGCCCTTCGCAGCCATCGAACGGCCACTGCTCCGCCCGCTCGTACGTGTCAAACGCCTCGAACCCGGCCGGGAAGCGGACCTCCGTCAGCGCCGTGCAGTTGCGGAACACGCTCCGTCCCATCGTCCGCAGCGTCGACGGCAGCGCCACGGACGCCAGCACCGCGTCCCCGTGGAACACGTCGTGCTCGAGGCGCGTCTCGCCCTCGGACACCGTGAAGCTCCGCACCGCCGTCCCGCTCAGACAGCTTTCGCCGAGATGGAAGGACGGCGCGGAGATCACGACGTTGGTGAGCGACGCGCAGCTGCAGAAGGCATGGAACGGCAGGTTCGTCACGCCCGCAGGCAGCGTCACGGACGTCACGGACGGGTTGAAGCCGAAGGCGGACGCGTCGAGCGTCGTCACGGGATGTCCGTCCAGCTCGGCCGGCACCACGAGGTCGCCCGCGTAGGCCGGATCGCCCCGGACGACCCGCGCCCCGCCGTCCACGACGACGTAGCGCCAGTCCACGCCGTCCACGCACGCCACCTGCACGGTCTCCTCCTCGTCGGAAGGCGGCTCCGGATCCCCGCCCTCCGAGCCGCCGGACCCGGGCACGTCCCCCTCGTCCAGGTCATCGAGAAGACGCTCCGCCGGCACGACGTCCGCCCAGTCATCCGCGAACGCGTGCGAACAGTGGATCCGCACCCCTTCCAGCGCCTGCAGGCCCGAGCAGTCGAAGTTGGCGGGCACGGGACCGAAGAAGTAGACGTCCGCGAGGCCCGTGCAGCCGTCGAACGGCCAGTGCGCGTTCCAGCCGTACGCGCCGAAGCCCTCGAACCCGGCCGGGAAGCGGACCTCCGTCAGCGCCGCGCAGTTGCGGAACGCGCTCCGCCCCACCGTCCGCAGCGTCGACGGCAGCGTCACGGACGCCAGCGCCGCGGCCCCGTGGAACACGTCGGTCTCCAGGTCCGTCTCGCCTTCGGGCACCGCGAACCCGCGCAGGGCCGTCCCGCTCAGACAGCTTTCGCCGAGATGGGGACGTGGCGCGCGCAGCACGAGGTTCGTCAGCGACGTGCAGCTGCAGAAGGCCTGGAACGGCAGGTTCGTCACGCCCGCGGGCAGCTCCACGGACGTCACGGCCGGGTTGAAGCCGAAGGCGAACGTGTCAATCGACGTCACGGGACGCCCGCCCAGCGTCGCCGGCACCACGAGGTCGCCCGCGTAGGCCGGATCGCCCCGGACCAGGCACGCCCCGTCCTCCACGGGCACGTAGCGCCACGTGACGCCCGCGACGGTCTGCCAGCACACGCCTTCCGCGTCCGGTCCGCCCTCCTCCGCGAATCCGCCGAACTTCTCGGCGGGCACCCGTTCCGCCCATTCTTCCGCATGGGCGCGCGGGTAGTGGATGCGCACGTCCTCCAGCGCCTGCAGGCCCGAGCAGTCGAAGTTGGCGGGCACGGGACCGAAGAAGT
>JAEDMN010000077.1 GCA_016302985.1 Kiritimatiellia bacterium
GACGCGGTGCACGCGGACTTCGTCGCGCAGCCGGCCAGAGCCAGCACCAGTGCCGTCGCGGCACACGCCGTCCGCGCGGACTTCATCCTCCACCCAAGAGAACTCCCTCGCGACATACCTCTCCTCCTGCCGATTCTGCTGCAACGGACGAAACGCGCCGGAACGGCCCCCTCCGTTCCGGCGCGAGGGGCGGCTTACCAGCCCTGCAGGCGTTCCTGGCGGAGCATGCCGTTGGAGGCGGTGCCGTTCGTGAAGAGGTGCTTCACGGGGTCCCACTGGAGGGTCTTGCCGGCGTCGAAGAGCGCGGCGACGCCCGTGAGGGAGCACTGGGTCATCGCGCCCGCGTATTCGAAGTCGCTGCCGACCTTGGGTCCGCCCTTCACCGCGGCGATGAACTCGTTGTACGGCTTGGTGTCGGGGCTCTTGCCGGGCACGCGGGCGTACTTCTGCTTCGGGCAGCCGCCCTCCTGGCGCAGCTTCTCGAGCGTGAGGTCGGGGAGCATGCGCAGGTAGTTCGCGCCGTGGTGTCCGTACTCGATGACGCCCTTCGTGCCGTAGACGAACGCGCCGTTGCACATGCCGTCGCGCTTGTCGCGGCCCTCCTTCGTGTTGTAGGGCGGGAAGTACTTCATGTCGTCCCTGTAGCCGGTCGGCACGGGGACGTCCTTGCACGCCTCGCCGTCGAACCAGACGAGCTTGAACGGCTTGCCGTCGCGCGTGACGTACTCGAACGTCGTCTTGACGCCCTTCGGGAACGTGACGCCGTGGATCTTCGGGTCCCAGTTGCCGACGATCTCGGCCTTCACCGTCTTCGGCATGCCGAGTCCCAGCGTCCAGAAGAGCGGGTCCATCAGGTGGCAGCTCCAGTCGCCCAGCGTGTTGGTGCCGTACATGGTCCAGAAGCGCCAGGCTCCGCGGATGTACTTCGGGTAGAACGGACGGTGCGGCACGGGGCCCTGCCACTGGTTCCAGTCGACCCCCTTCGTCACCTCCCAGGCCTTCTTCAGCTCGTCCAGCTGGTCCATGAACGTGTACTTCGCGGGGCACCAGATGTGCGCCTCGGTGACATCGCCGATGAGGCCGGCCTCGACCCATTCGCGGAAGTCGCGGATCGTGTCGTAGGCGTGGCCCTGGTTCATCGCCTGCGTGACGAGCTTCGGGTTCGCCTTCGCGGCGTCGAGCATCTCGTCCATCTCGTGGTAGCTCTGCGCGAGCGGCTTCTCGCACTGGATGTGCTTGCCGCGCTTCAGGCACTCGACGGCCATCGTGGCGTGCCAGTGGTCGGGGACGCCGATCATGACCGCGTCGATCTGCTTGTCGAGCTTGTCCAGCATCTCGCGGTAGTGCGTGAAGAACGGCGCCTTGCCGTACTTCTTGCGCATGCCGGCGGAACGGTCCTCGTCGACGTCGCAGAGGCCGACGATCTTCGCGCCCGCGTTCGCGAGGCCGTTGATGTCCGCGCCGGCGCGTCCGCCGGCGCCGATCGCCGCGACGCGCACGGTCTCGCTCGGGGGCGTCTCGCCGCTTCCGGCGATGAGGTTGCGGGGCAGCACGTTGAACAGGGCGACGCCGCCCGCCGTCCGGATGAAATCACGTCTCTTCATGTCAGGAGTTTCCTTTCTAATCGTTGAATCGCTGCGCGCGATTTTCTGTATTCTAGCAGAACGAGAGGTTCTTGGCAAAAGTTCTGTCACCCCCTCAGCGCCGCGAGGATGCGGAGACGTCCGTCGAAGGTGCCCGCGTCCGCGCCGACGACCGACGCGAGCACCGTGCACAGAACCGGGACCGCGCTCTTCGTGTCAGAACTGGAGCGTGAGCTTCACGTCCGTCGTCTTCTCGCAGGCGAGGGTGACGGCGAGGACCTTGCCGCCGGCCTCGAGGCGGGAGGTCGCCGAGACGCCGGCGGGCACGGAGAGCTTCTTGAACTCGAAGCTCTCGGGGATGGCGAAGCGGGCGGTCATCGGGAAGCCGCCGACGACCTCGACCGTGGACTCCAGGCGCTCCTCGGTCCAGCGGGTGTCCTTCAGCTCCACGGCGCCCTGCGACATGTGGCGGTCGCTCGTCAGGAACTGCGGATGGGCGGCGTAGGGCTGGAGGGCGAGCAGGCGGACGCTGCGGGCGGGCACCTGCATGTCGAAGTGCTCCTGGTTGACGCCCTGCCAGCTCTCGGTCCAGAACTCCCAGCAGGCGAAGGCGCGGTCCTCGGCCTCGCCGATCTCGTCCCAGTCGAAGCCGACGACCGCGGGCTCGTCGCCCCAGTTGAAGAGCGCGACGACGTGCCAGTCCCCGAACGGGCGCCTCACGTGCAGGTTCCACACCGGCAGGTGGCCGAAATAGGGGTAGAGCGAGGTCGGGTGGACGTCGCAGACGGGCAGCGCCTGCTGGAGGAGGCGGATGCGGTCCGGCGCGAGCTCGGCGAGCTTGTCGCCCGCGAACATCTGCTGGCCGGGCAGCGAGACGACCGTCGCCTCGACGCGGGCCTGCTCCTTCGCGAGGGCCTGCTGGGAGACGAGCATGCAGTCCGGGTCGGCCCAGAAGACGACGTTGTGGGCGAAGATCTGGTTGACCGTGCAGCGGGCCTGGAGCAGGATGTTGGCCCACTTGACCGGCTGGTTCGGATGGACGATGTCCGCGCCCGTGCGGGAGGCGTCGGCGTAGGCCGCCTCGGCGCCGGTGAAGTGGCCCTGGCACGCGAGGAAGACGCGGTCCGGGCCGATGCCGTCGCGGAAGGCCTTCACGCAGAGCTCGAACGGGTTCGGGCAGGACGGGTCGGCGAAACGCGCGCGGATCTCGGGGCGCTCGTAGAGATGGGCGCAGTAGCCGGCGCCGCGGCCGCTCATGCCGTCGATCTTGAAGAACTCGTAGCCCCAGTCGTGGGCGGCCTTGTCGTGGATCGCCTGCAGGTGGTCGCGCGCGGCCTTGACCGTCGGGTCGAGGGTGAACTTCCCGTTCCAGCAGGAGATCGGCTTGCCGTTCGCGTCGTGCAGGAACCAGTCCCGGTGGGCCTGGTAGAACTTCTCGCTGCCGGTGCCGAACGGGGCGGTCCAGAGTCCGGGGCGGAAGCCGAGCTTGCGGATCTCGCCGGCCAGCCACTTCATCCCCTCGGGGAACTGCCGGGGATGCGTCTCGAGGTCCATGTTGTGGAACTTCGAGACGGGGAGCTCGCTGGAGTTCTCCTGCCAGCTCTCGATGGACCAGAACTCGAGGCCGAACGGCTTGAGGTACTTCGCGCCGAGACGGGCCTCGGCGAGGTTCTCCTTCGAGCCGGCCTTGTCGAAGTAGGTGTTCCAGCTCATCCAGCCGGTCGGCGCCTTCGGGGCGCGCGTCCGGTCGATCGGGCGGTAGTACGGGACCCAGCGGTTGCGGTAGTAGTCGCGTTCGACGTTGAAGGCGAACGCGGCCTCGGCGGGATGGTCGATGCGGCCGCCGAGCTCGAAGGCGTAGCAGCCCTTCGCGCCGGCCGTCAGGGAGAGGCCGGGGCCCGCGATCTGCAGCGCCTCGTCCTTCTCCGCGGAGAAGAGCGAGTCGTTGAGGCGCGAGTCGGCGTCGCCGGACGCGAGCTGCAGGACGCGCTCGCCGGGGATGGGCTGGGTGGCGGCGGCGAACGCGTCCTCCCGGTAGCGGATCATGCCCGTATACGAGAGCTCCCCCTGGTAGGCGAGCGCCGTGCGGTGGTAGACGAGGAAGGAGACGCGCGAGCCGTTGGACTGGAACGCGATGTAGCCCTGCGCGTCGTTGTTGCGGTCGACGAGCGCGAGGCGGCGGGCGGCGCCGTCGCGCGCGTCGACGATCTTCCACTCGGCGCCGGCTTCGGCCTTGGCGTCCGTCGCGCGGTCGGGGCCCATGAACACGAGCTCGCCGACGATCTCGGTGCCGGACGCCTTGTGCGCCAGCCGGAGGGACTGCCCTTCGGCGGCGAACGCCACGTCCCACTCGCCGGCGGAGAACGCCGTGTCCGCGAAGGCCGCGGCGGCGGCCAGCGCCCAGGCGCCGGCCAGGATCTTCTTCGTCATCATTTCACGCTCCTTCTGAAAAAAATCAACCCGCCGCCCTCCTCGGAGCGGCGGGCTTCGGCCCGCGTCGGGGACTCACTTCACGGGACCGTCGATCCAGAAGCTGCGGGCGTCGCCGCCCTTGTCCGCGGCCGGCGGCACGTAGCCGTGGGTCGACCCCTGCACCCACCAGATCTTCTTGTTGGCGGGGATGTTGTTGTACATCTTCGCAAGGCCCGTGGGCGGGCAGCAGTAGTCTCCGAGGCCCGCGCGCGTGACGATCGTCTGGCAGGACGCCGGGATGCGCTTGGCGAAGTTCGCCGCGTCGTAGTAGCCCATCGCGTCCGTCCAGGGGATGTACCAGCCGTCGCTCGCGAGCTTGAGCTCGGGGTTCCTGCGGAGCTTGCCGCTCGTGTACATGTCGCAGCACCAGGTGATGCCGCTCTCCGCACGGGTGAGGCCCTCGCCGCAGCCCGCGGCCCAGATCGTCTGGAGGCCGCCCTGGCTGCCGCCGGAGGCGATCAGGTCCTTCCCGTTCCACTCGGGCAGCGTCTTGAGGTACTGGAGGGCGCGCTTGACGCGCAGCACCATGCCGTTGAAGTAGGCGACCTCGGGGTCCTGGTTCTGGGCCGCGTCGAACGCGTAGGACTGGTTGTTCGAGCGGATCTCCCAGCGGAGCGCCTTGCGGTCCGCCTCGGTGGCGCCGAACGCGGGCAGCTTCTGCCCGTGCGCGTTGATGTTCAGCACGATCTCGTTGTCGCGCGCCCAGCCCGGGGCGCCGTGCTCGCAGCGGTCGCCGCTGTAGCCGTGGGTCTCGAGGCGGGCGGGGAACTTCGCGCCCTTCTCGGCGGCCTTCGGGATGGTGAGGTAGCCGGTCACGGGACGCAGGCCGGCGCAGGCGACCTGGACGGCGTAGATGCGGGCGTTCGGGTTCGCGCACGGCAGCTCGATGCGGTCCGCCTTGATCGGAACAAGCTTGAGGCGCTCGGCCTGCTTCGCCCAGAAGGCGTCGAAGTCCGCCGGTTCGGGATGGGAGACGAGCTTGTCGATCTGGACGCCCGCGCCGCCGTCGAAGAAGATGCGCTTGTCGGTGCGCTCGAAGCGGTTCATCGCGGCCTTGCCCTCGGGCGTCGTCGTGTCGCCCGTGAACTTCTTGTGGTAGACCTGGCCCTTCTCGTTCACGAGCTCGGCGCGGACGCGCACGAAGCCGGGCTTGTCGATCGAGGTCTTGACGACGAGCGGCTTGCCGAGTTCCACGGGGACCGTCTGGCCCGCCTGCTTCCCGTCGTCGCCGGAGCGCGTCCAGCGGATGAACCACTTGCCCTCGGGGAGCTTCTGGACCTGCTCGAGGTTGATCGTGAACGTCATCTCCTCGCCGGGGGCGTAGTCGATCGCGCGCTTGTCCGTGGCGCCGCGGAGGATGCCGTTGTCCAGCTCGCCCGCGAAGGCCGCGGCGGCCAGGACGAACATGGAAGCGGAAAACACTGCCTTGATCTGCATTGCGAAGTTCCTTGGTATGGGTCCGAGATTTTCGGACATTATCCCACATCCGCCTGCACGCGTCAATCGGCCAGGCGGGAAAATGCGGTCCCGGCCATTGCATCCGGCGCAACCGTCCGCCGATGTACCCAAGGACCGGCGGCAAGGGTCCGCAACGGGCGAAACCGAATCAGACCACCGGTACAAGGCCGTGCGTTTTATGGTATAATGTCCAGCGTTTTTTGCAAAGGACATCTGAAACCATGTGGAACTACTCTGAAAAGATGATGGACCACTTCCGCAACCCGCGGAACGTCGGCACCATCGAGAACCCCGACGGCACGGCCACGGTCGGCTCGCTCGCCTGCGGCGACGCCCTCACCTTCCAGTTCAAGCTCGGCCCCGACGGCCGCATCGCCGAGGCCAAGTTCCAGACCTTCGGCTGCGCGAGCGCCATCGCCTCCTCCTCCGCCCTGACCGAGATGGTCATCGGCAAGACCCTCGAGGAGGCCGCGCAGATCACGAACAAGGAGATCGCGGACTTCCTCGGCGGCCTGCCGCCGCAGAAGATGCACTGCTCCGTGATGGGCCGCGAGGCGCTCGAGGCCGCCATCAAGAACTTCAAGACCGGCGAGAACTCCGACCGCAACCTCGAGGACACCATGCTCTGCACGTGCTACAACGTGTCCGAGAACGAGGTCCGCCGCGTGATCACGGAGAACTCGCTCACCTCCGTCGAGGAGGTCACGAACTTCACCAAGGCCGGCGGCGGCTGCGGCAAGTGCAAGGACAAGATCCAGAAGATCCTGGACGAGATCAACGGCTGACCAGCAGCCGAAGACGAGAACCGCCGGAGACCGGATGGCGATGAAGATTGGTTTCGACAACGAGAAGTACCTGGCCGAGCAGTCGGAGGAGATCCGCCGCCGCGCCGAGAAGTACGGCCGACTCTACCTCGAGTTCGGCGGCAAGCTGATGAACGACTTCCACGCGGCGCGCTGCCTGCCCGGGTACGACCCGAACGTGAAGCTGCGCCTGCTGCAGACGCTGAAGGACCAGGCGGAGATCATCCTCTGCATCTACGCCGGCGACATCGAGCACAAGAAGATGCGCGCCGACTTCGGCATCTCCTACGCCGACGACGCGCTGAAGCTCATCGACGACCTCACGGCGCTCGGCCTGCTCGTGCGCGGCGTGGTGATCACGCGCTTCACCGGCCAGCCCGCGGCGGTGCAGTTCCGCCAGCGCCTCGAGAACCGCGGCATCAGCGTCTACTTCCACTTCGTCACGCAGGGCTACCCCTCCGACGTCGAGACGATCGTCAGCGAGAACGGCTACGGCAAGAACGACTTCGTCCCCGTCGAGCGCCCGATCGTCGTGTGCACGGCGCCGGGCCCGGGCTCGGGCAAGTTCGCGACCTGCCTCTCGCAGATCTACCACGAATCCCGCCGCGGCCGCAAGGCCGGCTACTCGAAGTTCGAGTCGTTCCCGGTCTGGAACATGCCGCTCGAGCACCCGCTCAACGTGGCGTACGAGGCGGCGACGATCGACCTCAAGGACTGCAATCTGATCGACCCCTACCACCTGCAGGCCTACGGCGTCACCACGGTGAACTACAACCGCGACGTGGACGCCTACCCCCTGCTGCGCGCGATCTGGGAGAAGATGACGGGCGGCGAGTGCCCCTACAAGTCCCCGACGGACATGGGCGTCAACCGCATCGGCTTCGGCATCATCGACGACGACGTCGTGCAGGAGGCCTCCCGCCAGGAGGTCATCCGCCGCAACCTCCGCTACCTCTGCGACTTCGCGCTCGGCCTGACGGACCGCGAGTCGGTCGCGCGCGCGGACGCCCTGATGCAGAAGCTCCAGCTGAAGACCGAGGACCGCCTCCCGGTCGAGGCCGCGCGCCAGGCCGCGCAGGACGCCAAGGAGGCCGGCAAGGGCAAGGCGGGCGGCGCCGTCGTCTCCGGCGCGGCCATCCTGCTGAATGACGGCCGCATCGTGACGGGCCGCAACTCGGACGAGCTGCACGCGGCCGCCGCGATGGTGCTGAACGCCGTCAAGGTGCTCGCGGGCATCCCGCAGCAGATCCCGCTCATCGCCCCGAACGTCGTCCAGTCGATCGCGCACATGAAGCGCGACATCCTCAAGGGCGGCTACACGTCGCTCAACCTGGACGAGGCGCTCATCGGCCTCGCGATCTCCTGCACGACGAACCCCGCCGCGGCGATCGCGACGGAGAAGCTCGCCGAGCTGCGCGGCTGCGAGGTTCACATGACGCACATCGTGACGCCCGGCGACGAGGCCGGCCTGCGCCGCCTCGGCTGCCGCTTCACGAGCGACCCCTACTTCGCGAGCAAGGCGCTCTTCACGGCTGGCCAGTAGGCATCAGCCGCGCGAGAAGCGCGATGGCCGCGGTGTCCGTACGGAGGATCCGCGGCCCCAGCGACAGACGGTCGAAGCCGTGCGCCTCGAGAAGCGCCACCTCCGCGTCCGTCCAGCCACCCTCGGGGCCGATGGCCACGAGGGTTCTTCTTTCCCGCGCGCCGGGGGCCGGCGCGCCACCAGATCCGGACTGCGCGCCCTTCAAGCCAGGTTGCGCGCCGGCCTCCGGCGCGCGGACATAGGGATGCGCGAGCACGCGGCGGCCCGAGTCGGCGAAGTCCGCGTCGAAGCGCCCCTTCTCCAGGTAGTGACGGAAGCTCTTCTCGACCTGGATCGTCGGCAGCGCCGTCGTCCCGGCCTGCATGAGACCGTCCAGCAGCAGCGGACGGTAGACCTCGGGCTTCAGCAGCTGCGCGCCCCAGAAGGCCTTCTCGACCTTCTCCGCGCCGACGAGGACGATGCGGCCGACGCCCATCTGGACGAGCTGCGGCAGCAGGCGCTTCATCGCGCGGGGGCGCGGCGGGGCGAGCAGGAGGTCCGCCCACGGCGCCACGGCCGCGCCGGCATGCGTGCAGCGCACGGCGATGCGGCCCTGCGCGAGGCCGGTGGCGGGATCCGGCGGCAGGGGCTCGATGGATTCGACGACGGAAGTCCCGACGGGACCGTCCACGACGCCGGTCTTCAGCACCTGGCCGACTTCGCCGTGCAGGACGTTGAGGACGTGTTCGGCGCGCGGGCCGCCGAAGACGGCGGTGCCGTCGGGCGAGACTTCGCCGGGTTCGAAGAGGATGCGGTTCATGCGTGGGCCTACTTCCAGAAATCCCAGAACCCGCAGACGCCCAGCGCGACCAGGGCGCCGAACACGATGCCGGCCACGACTTCGCGGCGCCGGTGGCCCAGGCGCTCCCGGAGGCGCTCGGCCTCGAAGCGCTCCTGCGCGTCGAGACGGGAGACGATGCGGTTGAGCAGCTTGGCGTGCTCGCCCGCCGCGCGGCGGATCGAGACCGCGTCCGCCATCGTGATCGTGCCGAGGCCGACGGCGATCATCGCGCTATGGCTGTCGAAGCCCTCGGTGAGCCCGACCGCGACCGCGAGGGCGGTCACCAGCGCCGAATGGGCGCTGGGCATGCCGCCCGGCTCGGTGAGGAAGTCGGCCGAGACCTTCCGCGTGCGCCGCCAGGCGAGCAGCATCTTCACCATCTGAGCCAGTGCGCCCGCGAGGAAGGCCGAGACGAACCACGGGTGGCGGATGATCTCGAACGCGTTGAGGTCGTGCCAGTTCCTGATGATTCCGAAGGCCAGCATCGCGGGGTCCGGCGGGGCGTCAGGCGACGGGGACGATCTTGACCTTGCCGGACTTCAGCACGTCCTCCGGGGTCAGGGAGGCCAGCGCGTCGAGGAAGGCGGGGACGAAGGAACCGGGGCCCGCGGCCTTCGCGGCCGCGAACTCGCCGGCGAGGGAGACGACGAGCGAGGCCGCCACGGCGCTTTCCCAGCGGGCCTTCGCGCCCAGCGCGCCCAGGAAGGCCGCGGCGACCGCGCCCTGCACGCACCCGGTCCCCGCGACGCGGGACATCATCGGGGAGCCGTTCAGCACGGCGACGAGGGGCGTGCCCTCGGCCGCGACGTAGTCTTTGGAGCCCGTGACGGTGACGACGACGGCCGCGTGGGTGACGCCCGCGAGACGGGCGGCGGCCAGCGCGACGTCGTCGCTCGACGGCGCGGCGCCGCGGGGCGGGACCTCGTTGTTCACGAGGAAGGAGATCTCGGCCGCGTTGCCGCGGATCAGCGCGGGGAAGCGGCGCATCAGCTCGCGCGCCGTGAAGGTGCGCAGCGGCAGCGGGCCGACGCCCGAGGGGGCGAGCGCCCAGGGCTTGCCGCCCATGTTCGCGTGCGAGACGGCGGCGCGCATCGCGTCCGCCTGCGGCTTCGTGACCGTGCCCACGTTCACCAGCAGCGCGTCCGCGACGGCGGTGAACTGCGACGCCTCGCTCATGTCCTCGACCGCCGCGTAGGTCCCGCCGAGCGCGAGCAGCGCGTTCGCGACGAAGCCCGACGTCACCGAGTTCGTCATGCACTGCAGGAGCGGGCGCTTCGCGCGGAGCTGCTCGAGCGCGGCGGCGGCCGTCTTCAGCACGACGGCCGGGGTCACGCCCTCGCGCACCTCGGGGGCCTTCTTCTTGCGGATGATGATCTCGTCGTCGGAGAAACCGTCCTCGGTCTCCTGCTCAAGACGTTCCTTAGCCATGGTTGCGTTCTCCCCATTTCCCGCGCGGCATGCCCAGCACGCCGCACGACTTTCCGATTCGATACGAGAGCCGGATGGCCTCGTGCACAAAATCCTTCGCGCCCGCGACCGCGTCCGGGAGGGACGCGCCGCAGGCGAGCTCCGCCGCCAGCGCGGCGGCGAGCGTGCACCCGGTGCCGTGCGTCGACACGGGATGCGAAATGACCGGGCGCGAGAAGACGTGGATGCGCCGGCCGTCGAAGAGCACGTCCTCCGCCGTGGCGGCGCGCGGACCGCGCGCGGCCGCGCCGGGCTCGACCGCGTGGCCGCCCTTCACCAGCACCGCGCAGCCGAAGCGGCGCGCGAGCTCCTTCGCCGCGGCCTGCATGTCCGCGCCCGGCGCGACGGGGCGCCCCAGCAGCACCTCGGCCTCGGGCAGGTTGGGCGTGACGAGCGTGGCGCGCGGCAGCAGCAGGCGCGTCATCGCGTCGACCGCCTCGTCGGGGATGAGGCGCGCGCCGCTCGTCGCGACCATCACCGGGTCGACGACCTTCTTCACGCGGGGGTGCGCCGCGAAGCAGGCGGCGACCGTCTCGATCGCCTCCGCCGTCGCGAGCATGCCGGTCTTCAGCGCCTTCACCGAATACATCTCGAACACGGCGTCCAGCTGGTCCGCGAGGAACGACGCGGGGACCGGCAGCACGCTCCGCACGCCGCGGGGGTTCTGCGCGGTCAGCGCGGCGAACGCCGTGCAGCCGTGGAGGCCGTAGCAGTGGAACGCGCGCAGGTCGGCCTGGACGCCGGCATTGCCGCCGGAGTCGCTGCCGGCGATCGTGAGCACGCAGGGATGGATGGGAAGACGCATCGGGTTGGAGGTCGTGTGGTCGTTTGACGGCAGACAGTATAGCACATTCGCGCGCGGCCGTGCGCGCGTGCGAAGAGGGCCGCCCGCGCGTGCGCACGGCCCTCCCGGTTCGCCGGAAACGACGGCGCCTCAGAGCTCGACGGGGACGACGGCCACGTCGCCCGGCGCGCGCGGGAGCGCGAACCGGATGCGGCCGTCCTTCTTCTTCTTGTCGCGGCGCATGATGTCCGCGAGCGAGTCGAACGTCACGCCCGCGGGCAGCTCCACGGGGAGCCCCGCGCCGGCGAACGCCTGCGCGACCTTTTCGGGCCAGTCCGCGGACGCGAGGCCCATGCGGACGGCGAGGCGGGCCTCCTCGACGGTGCCGATCGCCACGGCCTCGCCGTGCTTCACGGCGAAGTCGGTCGCGACCTCGACCGCGTGCCCGACCGTGTGGCCGAGGTTGAGCTTGGCGCGCGGCCCCTTCTCGCGCGGATCCTCCCGCACGAGGGCGACCTTGACGGCGAGCGCGCGGCTGACGGCGGCCGCGA
Organism: Kiritimatiellia bacterium; assembly: GCA_016302985.1. Classification (GTDB taxonomy): domain Bacteria; phylum Verrucomicrobiota; class Kiritimatiellia; order RFP12; family UBA1067; genus RUG572. The sequence continues at coordinate 11,482 of JAEDMN010000077.1, forward strand.
GCGCGTCCAGGTCGGCGGGCGCGAAGGCCGCGTCGTCCGGGAGGCCGCGCAGGCCGTCGAACAGGCCGAGGGCCTCCAGCAGGCCCGGGTCCGCGATGAAGGCGTGCTTCACGGCCTCGGCGAGGCCGCAGCGCCATTCGCGCGCGGGCAGCGAGAGGAGCGTCGAGACGTCCGCGACGACGAGCGACGGCGAGTGGAACGCGCCGACCATGTTCTTCGCGCCCGGCAGGTCGCAGCCCGTCTTGCCGCCCGTCGAGGCGTCCACCATCGACAGCAGCGTGGTGGGCACGTTCACCCAGCGCATGCCGCGCATCCAGGTGGCGGCCGCGAAGCCGGTCATGTCGCCCGTGACGCCGCCGCCGACCGCGACCGCGAAGTCGTCGCGGCCGAGGCCCGCGCGCTGGAACGCGCGCCAGATCTCCTGGACGGTGTCGAGCGTCTTCGTCTCCTCGCCCGCGGGGATGGCGGCGCATTCCGCCTCGATGCCGGCGGCCCGGAGGGACTCGGCGACGCGCGCCCCGTAGAGGGGGGCCGTGTTCGCGTCGCACACCACGACGGCGCGGCGCGCGAGGCCGCGGGCCTTCGCCCACGCGCCGACCGACGCCAGCAGGCCGTGGCCCACGACGACGTCCGACGGCACGTCGCCGGACGCGATGCGGTAGCTGCCCGAGAGGACCTCGGCCTCGCCGGCCATGCGGTCCAGCTCGTCGTCCGCCACGCGGACGCGCCGGCCGAAGCTCGCGTAGTGCTCCGCGCGGCGCGCCATCAGCGCCTCGATCTTCTTCGTCGGGTCGTCCGCCGAGCCGTCGAGGAGCGGCCGCGTGCCGGGCTGGCGCGCGACGCGGTCGCGCAGCAGGTCGACCGTGCAGTCCAGGAAGACCACCGTGCCGCTGCCCTCCGCGATCGCGCGGCAGGCCGGATCCACGAGCGCGCCGCCGCCAAGGGCGACGACCGCGCGGTCGCGGGAAGCGACCTCCTCGAGGGCGCGCTTCTCCCGCGCGCGGAACCCCTTCTCCGTCTCCTTCGCGAAGATCTCGGGAATCTCCATGCCCGCGTCGTCCCGGATCTTCCGGTCGACGTCGACGAAAGGAAGGTCGAGACGCCCGGCAAGAAGCTTGCCGAGCGTCGACTTGCCGCTTCCGGGCGGCCCGTAGAGGTAGAGGTGGTGCAAATCAGGCCTCTTCCTTGACCGTGTTGCGCGCCTCGTTCACGCGCATCTTGCGGCCCATGACTTCCTTCTCGCTCATGGCCGCGATCGCGGCCTCGGCCTCGGGACGGTTCGGCATCACGACGAAGCCGAAGCCCTTCGACTTGTCGTTGTACTTGTTCGTCACCACGCGCGCGGTGTCGACCGTGCCGAACGCCTCGAACTCCTTGCGCAGCTGCTCCTCGGTGAGGTCGTAGCTCAGGTTGCCCACGTAGATCTCGACGGAACCGGCCGGGATCGGGGCGCGCGGCTCGGCGGGCTGACGCGGCTCGGCGCGCTCGCGCTTGCGCGGCTGCTGGGGCTGCGCCTTCTTCGCGCACTTGCAGGTCTTCGCGCCGCCGCGGCGGCCCAGGAGGAAACCGATCAGCAGGCCCGCGGCCAGGGCGGCGACCAGCGCCACGATCGCGTGCGCCGGGCACTTGCCCCCGCAGGAACCGGCGCTCTGGGCGGCCTGGGCGAACAGCATCATCGTACTCGTCATCATCTTCTCTTCTCTCTTTCTTTCTTCTCTTCTTCTGGTTAGCCCGCCTCAGCCCCCGAGGAATCCGTCGAGCTTCTTGAGGCGGGAGGGGTGACGGAGCTT
>JAEDMN010000322.1 GCA_016302985.1 Kiritimatiellia bacterium
GCGGCATGACGCACTTCCTTCTTGTGAAATAGCCGCCTGACAGATTCCGGCTCGTTCTTCCTCGCCGACAGGTGCGCCACGACGTCCGCTTTCTGGGCTTTTGCCGTCCGAGGGCGCTTCTTTTCCGCAGGCGACGCCTTCGCGTCCCTGGCGAGACCCCGGCCGGGGAATGGCCTCGCGCCTTTGCTTCGCAGGTCAGAACCGACGATTCGTCCGCCCAGTAGGCGGGACGACCTCGCATGACGAAAACGCCGTTGCGAAATTTTCGCCATGCCGAATTGACCGAAAGAAATGGTTTCTGTATAATTTTCGCATGAAACCGAACAATCCATTTGTCCTCATCGGTTACCAGGGGGCGGAATATTTCTGTGACCGCGAGGCCGAAACGGAGAAATTACTCACTTGGATTCGGAATGACAGCAATGCGCGGCCTCGATGACGAGGCCCTCGTCGAGGAGGCCGTGGCGAATCTGGTCGAGGACCGCGCGCTCGTCTTCCGCGACCTTCTGGACTCCCAGCCGGATGTCGCCCGGCGTCTCCTGCCAATCATCGCCCGCCGCAAGGTGGTCAAGTGCCCGACGTCCGCGGAGTTCCTGGCGGAAGCCCGGTTGAGCGCGTCGTCCGTCCGTTCGGCGCTTGCGGACCTGGTGGCGCGGGACATCGTCTACCGTTCGCCTGACGGCATTCAGGTCTACGAGCGGCTTTTCGCGGAATGGCTTCGAAAGCAGGGGAAGCAGGGGTAGTGGAATGAAGATGAACAGGATCTGGGGATGGGCGAACGCGTTCGCCCTCGCGCTGGCGGCGGGCATTGTCTCGGGGACGGTGCAGGCCGAACCATGGAAGCTGCGGGACGGCGTGCCCAACGCGGAATACTTCGCGAAGCTGAACGAGACGGGCAACCAGTACATCTTCTGCCAGAGCGACCGCGGCGCGACGCCGTGGCGCGCGATGACGGACACGCTGCGCGACACGATGAAGACCCATGTCGGGCCGCAGCACTTCGTGATCCCCGAAGGCGCGTCCTTCGCCCGCTACAGCTGCGTCAACGGACAGGCCGTCTACGGCGAGCGGGTCTGCAGCGGCTACCTCGCGCTGCTCGACTTCTCGGCCTCGGGTGCGGCGGGCGATCTCGCGGCGGAGACGGTCGCGCTGGAAAGCCACGTGCGCGCACTCTACCGCTACCGCCTGACGCACAGCGTCGTGTTCGTGCATACGGTGAGGTCCCCGTGGGTCGCGGAGGCGGAGAAGATCGCCGACCACTACGGCATCCCCTCGCTCGACCTGACGGACGTCGCGGATCCGAAGGCCCGCGAACAGACCGCGGCGGCGTTCACCCGCGCGCTCTTCACGTACCTGCCCGTCCCCGAGAAGGCGGTCCCGCGCAAGCTGCCGGCGCCCCTGCACGCCGCGGTGGACGACCGGCCCTGGATTCTCGCCTACGAGAAGGAGCTTGTGAAGAAGACGGGGTGCTGGAAGCAGGGACAGGCCAGCCCGATCCGTCCGTTCCGGCACGTGCTCGAATCCGCCGGCGCGGACGCGCTGCTGGAGGTGGCGCTGCCGAAGAGCTCGTCCGCGGGCTTCATCGACGTGGCCGGGTCCGACACGCCCGCGGTCGAATATTCCGTGGACGGCGGCGCGTGGAGGACCGTGCCGCCTCCTGCGGCCGGCAGCGCCTATGCGCAGCGCTGGATCACGTGTTTCGAGGGGCTGGACCGGACCGCGGACCACGTGCTGCGGCTGCGTCCCGTCGGCGGGACGGGGCACCTCCGCCTCGCGGGGATCACCGTGAACGGCGAGCGCGTGGACGACTACCGGGGGTTCACGACGCTGCAGCGGATCGACGCGGTGTACGCGGGCATGGGGCGTCCCGTGACGGCGAAGCTCGCGCCCGACCGCTTCCGGCACATCCCGAACACGATGAAGAAGCTGCGCGAAGGCGGGAAGCTGAAGATGCTCTGGCTGGGCGACTCGATCATCGGCTGCACGATGTCCTCGAAGATCGACCTGCTGCTGAAGCGGGTCTTCCCGAAGTGCGAGCTGCAGACCGTCGCGTCCATCCGCAGCTCCACGGGCTGCGCCTGGTACCGGCAGGAGAACCGCGTCGAGGAGTGGGTGCTCGCGAAGAATCCGGACACGGTGGTGATCGGCGGCATCTCGAACGGGAAGGCCGAGTACGTGCGCGAGGTCGTCCGCCAGATCCGCGCGCGGCGGCCGGAGATGGAGATCCTGCTGCTCACGCCCGTCTTCGGGCGGATGCTCGTCGCCGCCGACGCGGAGGAGCCGTGGACCGAGGAGGTCGACTTCTCGACGGACAACTACCGCGCCGGATTGGCGCGCGTGGCGGCGGAGGAGAAGTGCGCGTTCTTCGACATGACGGGTCCGTGGGGCCGCTACGTGCGCGACGCCGGCGTCACGCCGGGCTGGTTCTGGGGCGATTCGGTCCATGCCAACGAGCGCGGCTGCCAGATCATCGGCCGCCTGCTCGAGCTCTGGTTCAGGTCATCCGAATGAGCAGTTTCGCCGACTAACCGGTTTCACCACAAAGGGGCGTTTGGACTGGTTGTCGGTGAAACAGATGAAACAGGTTGTTGATGAAACAGATTGTTTGTCATTGGACGTTTGCACGGAATCGGGGATTGTGAGATAATTACACCAAAAATAGGAGACTAGTAATGAAGCGACGTGATTTTCTGGGCGTGGCCGCGGCATTCGCGGCGGCGGGCTGCGCGACGGCCGAACCGAAGAAGCCGGCGGCGAAGGTGGATGCGGTGACGCGCGCGACGCCGGTCGTGCCGTGGCGGCCGAAGAAGGGCAAGAAGAAGATCCGCGTCGTGCAGTGGGGCATGCGCCACGAGCACGCGGACGGCAAGTTCATGAGCCTGAAGA
>JAEDMN010000323.1 GCA_016302985.1 Kiritimatiellia bacterium
CGGCCTTCTGCACGTCGCGGAAGACCTGCTCCATCATGAGCTTCGTCCAGCCGTACGGGTTCGTGCAGCCGGGCGTCGGGAAATCCTCGCGGATCGGCACGCTCTCGGGCTGGCCGTAGACCGTCGCGGAACTGGAGAACACGATGTTCTTGCAGTCGTGCGCGGAGAGGACCTTCAGGAGCGTGAAGGTGCCGCCGAGGTTGTTGTTGTAGTACTTCAGCGGGATCTTCGTGGATTCGCCGACGGCCTTGAGGGCCGCGAAGTGGATCGTCGCGCCGAAGGGCTTCTCCGCCGCGACGACCTTGTCCAGCGCAGCCTCGTCGCGGATGTCGACGTTGAAGAACTTCACCGTCCTGCCGGCGAGCTTCTCGACGCGCTTCAGCGACTCCTCGGAGGAATTGCAGAGGTTGTCCACGACGACGACGTCATGGCCCGCCTTCAGCAGTTCGAGCACCGTATGCGAGCCGATGTAGCCCGCGCCACCCGTAACGAGGATCTTCATGGCCGTTTACTTCGTGGCGATGCGGTCGTTGTAGTCGCCCGTCTCGGTGTTGATGCGGATCGTGTCGCCCTCGTTGATGAAGAGCGGGACCGCGCAGACGTAGCCGCCCTCGACCGTCGCCGGCTTCGTGACCTTGCCGCTCGCGGTGTTGCCCTTCACGCCGGGCTCGACCTTGACCACCTTGCGCTCGACGAGCTGCGGGAGGTCGACGCCGATGACACGGTCGTTGAAGAAGAGCGCCTTGACTTCCATCTCGTCCATCAGGAAGTACTTCTTGTCGCCCATGACGTCGGGGGAGACGCGGATCTCCTCGAAGTTCTCGTCCGTGAAGACGTAGGCCGTGCCGTCGTCGTAGGAGTACGTCACGCTGCGCTGGATGAGCTCGGGCTTCTCGAACTTGTCGCCCGAACGGTAGCTGCGGCTCATGCCGCCGCCCGTCATCATGTTGCGCAGCTTGCAGTTGTAGATGGCCTGGCCCTTGCCCGGCTTCGAGAAGTCGAACTCCGTGATTTCCCACGGCTCGCCGTCGATCAGCAGCTTCACGCCCTTGTGCAGTTCACCGGCACCGATAACTTCGCCCATTTGTGTCTCCTTGTTTCTTAGAAATGGTTGAATCTGAATTTTACCAAAAAAGCCCCGCGTGGCGCAAGACTCTGAGGCAGGGAATCTCCCCCTGTGGACACGGTGATGTCTGGAACAAGCGAGTTCGAGGGCGACAGCGCGTGCCAGAAGAGCGACGCACGCTCCCGCGCGCCGGGGGCCGGCGCGCAACCAAACGACAGGCCGCCGTCCTGCGAAGCCCCCGCCGGGGACCCTCCGCAATTGGGTTGCGCGCCGGCCTCCGGCGCGCGTGAAAGAAGGCCCCACCGCGCCTCGGGGAGGAGCGACACGCCGTCCGCGAGCAGCACGGGGAAGTGACGCCAACCATACTGTACCATTGAGAATTATTCCGACCAACATAAGCCCAGCCGGGGCTTGCCCCCACGAGTTTCCAGCTGGGGCCTGTCCCCACGAGTTTCCAACTTCTTCGGTGAACGAATCACAACGACACCCCTTGAAAATTTCACTATGTAGTATTATACTGATTGGTGCAAAAATAAAAAGGAACGAATCATGAATCCATTTAAATACGGCTGCATCGTCACGGGCGAATTCTTCTGTCCTCGCCCCGCGCTGGAGTGCGAACTGCGACGTCTCATCGAATCCGGGCAGAACGTCGTCATCCAGGGCGAACGGCGCATGGGCAAGACCTCCCTTGTCTGCGAAGCCGTCCGCAAGGCCAAGTGCTTGCGACTCCTTTACATCGACCTGCTCGGCATCCGCTCGATCTCGGATTTCTGCCGCAAGGTGACGTCGTCCGTTTCCGCACTCAACCGCAAGAGCTCCTTTCTCGCCCGCGTAGCGGACCTGATCCACCGCCTGCGGCCAACGCTCACGATCGACACGGTCACGGGTTCGCCGACGATATCCATCGACGCCACCGCGTCCTCGACACCCGATTCGCTCGACGACGTCCTCGACATGGTCGCCGCCCTTGCCCGTGAAGAGCGACTCTGTGTCGTGTTCGACGAATTTCAGGACATCCTGAACGTCGAGAACGCGAACGGCATTCTCGCCACTATGCGCGGGAAAATCCAATTTCAGCCCGAGACGCCCTACATCTTTCTCGGCAGCGTGCGAAACAAGATGAGCGAAATGTTCACGAACTCGCGTAGCCCCTTCTACAAGTCCGCGGCGCTTTTCGACGTCGATCGGATTGACGACAAGGACTTCGCCAGCTTCCTCAATCGACGCTTCAAGACCGGTAAGCGCAGCGTCTCGCCTCAGCTCCTTCAGAAGATTCTCGACCTCGCCGACCGTGTCTCCGGCGACGTGCAGGAGCTTTGCGATGCGCTCTGGGCCTCGACGCAAGACAACGCGGCACTGACCGAGTCCGACTTGACAACGGCGCTCGACCTCGTTTTCTCGCGCGAAGCCAAGGCCTACATCCCCGCCGTCAGCAGGCTCACGGCCATCCAGATGCGAGTCCTCAAGGGCATTGCCGAACACGGAGGCGCAAGGATCCTCTCGGGTGCTTTTCTGCGTGCCGTCAACGTCCCCAATGCCGGAAGTGTCCGCAAATCCGTCCTCCGACTCGTTGACCTGGACATTCTCTACGAATTCGAGGGCCGCTACCGATTCACAAATCCCTTCTTTGCCGAATGGATACGCAGAAGCTGATCACATCCTAGCGTCTCCTCCGGCGTTTCGGCTTTTGCAGCCATCCCCCTCCCTACATAATTCTCAATGGCAAACCTAACTGTACCATTGAGAATTATCCCTGACCACCAGAAGCCCGGTCGGGGTCTGTCCCCGCGCATTCTGGAATCTCCATAAA
>JAEDMN010000324.1 GCA_016302985.1 Kiritimatiellia bacterium
ACGCTCGACACCAAGATCCTCGGCGGCATCAACCCGACAAACTCGGTGGCGGCGGCGAACGTGGTCTCGACGAACGGCCTCGTCTCGTGGAAGCTCTTTGACGCCTTCGCCGCCGACTGGCCCGCCAGCGCCGCCACGGACCTCGTCTGGGAGCGGACGTTCGCCGTCGGCCGGTCGAGCGCCTGGCAGCAGTACTTCCTCTCGGCTTCGCCGTCCAACGCCGCGCCCTGGTCGCTTTCGGGCATGCGCCTCGAGTGGGAGACGGACACCGGCTCCTCCGGCGCGGCCGCGTCCTCGCCGTTCAACGACAGTCTCCGCATCCCGCTCGCGGCGGACGACATGCCCGCGACCCTGACCCTGCGCCTCCGCGCGGACGGCCCCTCCGCGGTCCTCCGTTCGCCGTCGCCGCTCCATCTCCTCGCCTACGCCCCCGAGTTCCGCCTCGAAGGAGGCGCGAAGGTCACGGGCGACAGCGGCCGGACGTACACCGTGTTCACGGAGGGGTCGGACTCTTCCATCGACCTCGTGATCGACGCCGCGCGGCGTCCGCACCGCGCGCCCGCGGGTGCCGACGAGCGCGACATGGCGCCGTTCGAGGATCTTTCGATGCAGAGCGGCGGCTGCTCCTTCGCGGGGGACGAGACGGGCGGAACGGTCCGGGCTCCGCGCCCCGGGATCTACGACTTCCCCGATCCTTCGCTGTCCATCCGCGGGCCCTCGCCCGCGCGCGCGCCGCGCCGCGCCCCCCGGAGCGGCGGCGGAAGCCTCATCGTCCTCGACCCGTCCGTCGGCTGGGGCTGCTCCGGGCACGGCTGCGACTCCGACGGGCTCGGCTACGACTGGGAGGGCGACTGGTACTACGAGGAGGACGACTACCCGCTCGACTCGAAGTGCCTGCGCCGGAAATGGTACCGCGACTGGGGCGGGGGATGGTACACGGGCGATTGCGAGCTCTCCGTCTCGAGCGGTATCGGCGAGGGACGCGGCGGCCCCGTGTCCACCTCCGTCGACGGGAACGTCGGCAGCGTGTACGTCGACGGCGTCAAGGTCTGGTCCGGCACGGCGGAGCACGTCCACTCCGGCGACGGCTGCGGAGACTACCGCGAGGACGTCCTCGCGGACGGCTGCGGCAACTGCGACGAGGACTGCGCGAACGGCAACTGCGACTCGCTGGAGGGGACAACCCTCGGCTCGCTCAAGTTCCGCATCCCGCTCGGCGCGCCCGTGAAGGGGCAGGTCGCGGGCTTCGTGTGGTTCGCGACCGAGGGGCCGATCTCCGTCTCGAAGTCGACGTTCGAGCTGCTCGCGCATCCGGACGCGCACGTCACGGACTCCCTGTCGGGCCCTGTCCGGCAGATCCGCTGCACCGATTCGCGCGGACGCGACCTCGATCTGGAGAACATCCCGGACGGCGTGCGGATCACCATCCGCGAACACGCCACGCAGACCCTCGAGCACACCTGGGAGATCGTGAACGTGGGCGGCTCCGGTTCGGTGGTCCGCCTCCGCAAGATCAGCCGCCTGAACAACGTGATGTCGGACGAGACCTACACGCATGCCGACGGCGACTGGACGCGCTTCGACAACATAGCCGGCGTGGGAACGCAGCTCACGACGTACAACGACTTCGCCGACTATGGCGACGGTGTGAAGAGCGAGACGCGCACCACGACGGACGCGGCGGGCAACGTCCTCTCTTCCGTAACCATCCAGAAGAGCCGCATCGGCGAATGCGACAACGCCGTCATCCGCGAGACGTACCGTGAGGAATCGACGGGCTTGGGCTGGAAGTGGTCGCAGGCCGACTACTGGAACGATCCCGCGCACTCCGCCCGCCACGGCAGACCGAGGCTTGTACAGGGCAATGCCCGCGCATGGGTCTATACGGACTACGACGAGAACGGGCACGAGACGCTGCGCGTCGAGCAGAGGGGTAATGCTCCAGTGCCGGCCGGCTTCCCGTATGTCGTATCGAACCAACTTCACAACGCATCGTCGCTCGTCGACGCCTTTGTGACGGTCAGGGATTTTGCGCCGCTTGCTGGCGACACCGGGCATCAGGACGACGCGGCGCGTCCGCGCATCGAGACGCGCTACGTGGTGGCGAACGGCGTGGCGACGCTGATTGGCCGCACGTGGACGCGCTACACGCGCCTCAACCGGGACGGCTACGCGGCGATCAAGGCCGAGACGTGGCGCGCCGGGGCGCAGGGGGCGTCCGCAGGCGATGCCGGCAATGCCTACTCCTACAAGATCACCTACGCCGACACGGGCGTGGGAACGCCGCTTCTCATGCGGAACGCAGCCGCAGAAACCCTCGACGAGAACGGCGTCCTGACCGTCAACGCCTATTCGCTGTCCGATGGCGTCCTGTCGCAGACGTCGCGCAGGTTCTTCCAGTCGCAGGAGTTCCCGACTTACGAAACGGTTGAGCTGGACGCCTCGTATGGCACGGTTCTCCGGCGCACGACCCGCCTGACGGACGGGAACACGATCATCGCCGACGAGCAGTCGATCTACGACAGCCAGAACCGCCTGCGCTCCACGACCTACCTCGACGGCACTTCGCTCACGAACGCCTACTCGTGCTGCCGCCTCCTGTGGAAGCGCGACCGCGAGGGGCGGAAGGTTCTCCGCTCCGCCCAGACCGGCACCGACCATCTCTACAACGCCATCGAGGACGAGTGGCTCGCCGACGTGTCGACCAACGGCATGTTCCGCGTCACGCAGCATTTCTTCGACGCCCTCGGGCGCGAGACGAACACCGTCGTCTACGCGGGCTCGACGCCGGGCGAGGCGACCAACTCCCTCGCCTCGGCGGGGCGGGTTCTTTCCTCCGAAACGACGGAATATCCATACGGCGGATCCGAC
>JAEDMN010000325.1 GCA_016302985.1 Kiritimatiellia bacterium
TTCTCCTCCGCTAAATTGCCCTGCCGTTCCCGTTGTGGTAGAATGGATGCATGGTGAATTCCGCGTATCTCGGGTGTCTGGTTCTCGTCCTGGCCGTCGGTCCGGTCGGGTGCCGCTCCATGGACGCGGACCCCGTGCAGGCCGCTCCGCTCCGGGTGGTCCCGGCCTCGCAGATGGTTGCGCAGCCCCTGTGGGAGGAGACGCCCGTTCCCCAGCCGGTCCTGCAGGCCGTGCCGGTTCCCCAGCCGGTCGCACAGCCGATTGAGGTCAATTATTATGGCGGTACGTACTGGGATCCCTATTGGGACGCGTTCCCGGTCGGCTACCCTGTGCATGGACCGGGCCGTCCGCACCGGCACCACCATCGGCCGGGACCTGCCGCGTCCCCTCATCGTGGCCCTCATGCTTCATCCGGTCCCGCGTTGATGCCGCCGCCCGCGGGCCGTCCCCAGGGGGCGCGTCCCGCCGTCGCCCGCAGACCTGCACCCCGGCCGCCGTCCACGAAGACGACGGGCTCGCCCCGGTTCTATCCCGCGCCATCTGGTTCGCGGCCCCCGCTGGCACGGAAGCCGTCCCCGCTGTCGCGTCCCGTCTTCGCGAAGCCGCCTGTGTCCCGCCCTCCGGCTCCGGGGCGACGGCGCTTCACCCCTGGTGCCGGAAGGAGGCGTTAGAACAACATGGTCAAGATCCTGGCCCTTTCGGTCCTCGTGCTGTTGCTTGCCCTGTCCTTCGTTGGTCTGGGCTGGCTGCTCGCCCGCGTGCAGGGGCCGTCCTCCGCGGTTTCTCGGGAGGACGTCGGTTCGGCGGCATCCCAGGTCGTCGCGCAGGTCAATGCGCATGTCGACGCGCGGGCCGACGCCCTGGAGCGCAAACTCGACGTCCTCCTCAACATCGCGACCAACGTTCCTCCGGATTTCAGGAAATAGACCCGTGAAGCGAATCGTCATCTCCATCCTCGGCGGCTGCGCGCTGGCCGGCGTCCAGGCATTCGACTGCTCGGACGCGGTCCGCGCTCGAGGTCTGGAAGCACCTCGCGGTGAAGCTCACGTTCAACAATCTCTCGACCGGCACGATGGCGGTGCAGGTGGTCCCGAAGCGGCTTCGCGCGGGGCGGTAGTACGTAACGATGTCCGCCGGAAACGGCGGACATCGGGAAAGGAATACAGGCAATGAAACTGAATCGCAGGATGTTTCTTTCGACGGCGGCGCTGGGCGCGGCCGGGTTCAACCTGCCCGCCCGCGCGGCGGGCTCGAAGCCCAACCTGCGCGTGGGCATCCTCTCCGACGTCCACGTGACGGCGGTCTCCAACGCCGAGTGGTTTGAGAAGGCGCTGCGCTACTTCGACTCCATCAAGGTCGACGGCGTGCTGATCACGGGCGACCTCACGACCTGGAACAAGAAGAAGGAGTTCGAGGCCGTCGCGGCGACGTGGTACAAGGTGTTCCCGGGGGACCGGCGTTCGGACGGCGAACACGTCGAGAAGCTGTTCCTCACGGGCAACCACGACGTGGACGGCTGGGCCTACGACGGCGCGCGCTTCAAGAACCGCGAGGAGGCGGAGCCCGAGAGCTTCTTCTTCCACCGCGAGGCGTTCTGGAAGGAGCTGTTCCACGAGGACTACAAGCCGATCGTCGTGAAGGAGCTGAAGGGCTACACCTTCATCCTGCGCAACTGGATGTCCCTCCTCGAGAGCGAGCACCAGGGCATGGCGAAGGGGGTCAAGAACGAGCAGACGCCGATCGTCGACGTGCTCGCGCAGCTGGGCGACGCGAAGCTGCGGGCGGGGAAGCCGTTCTTCTACGCGCAGCACGAGCAGCTGGACGACACGGTCAACGCGACCTGGCTGATCCGCGGGGCGAAGTGGGACAACGGGCAGATCCCGTCCGTCACGCGCGACTGCCTGTCGAAGTACCCGAACTGCATCGCGTTCTCGGGGCACAGCCACAACTCGCTGACGGACGAGCGGTCGATCTGGCAGGGCGCGTTCACGGCGGTCAACTGCTCGTGCGCGCGCGGCTACGCGTTCACGCCGCCGGGGCGCGAGAACGGCTTTGCGTGTCCGGACTTCAACCGCACGCCGCCGTTCGAGATGGACAAGTTCGACCACCAGTCCGTGCGCCAGGGGATGGTGATGGAGGTCTTCGACGACCGGATCACGTTCGCCAAGCGCGAATTCACCTTCGACCAGGTGCTGGCCGACGACTGGGTCGTGCCGCTGTACGCGGGCGGCGCGGCCGTGCCGCCCACCGGCACGCCGAAGTACGACTTCAAGACGCGCGCCGCGGCGGCGAAGGCGCCGGTCTTCGCGAAGGGCGCGAAGATGTCCGTCGCCTACGTCAAGGAGGGCTACCGCCGCACGGTGGCGGGCATGGGCGGCCTCGACAGGAAGAACCCCCATCCGCAGCTGAAGGTCGCGTTCCCGCCGATCACGCGGAAGGGGTCCCCGAGCCGCGCGTTCGAGTTCCGCGTCGTCTGCGAGGCGCAGGATGCGGACATGGTGCGCGTCGTCGAGGAGCGCCGCGTGTTCTCGCCGAACGCCTACCAGGCGGAGACGCGGGACGTGGCGCCGTGCAGCTGCAACTTCCCGGTGTCGAACCTGCAGACCTCGGGCGTGATTCGCTTCGTCGTCTTCCCGATCGACTGCTGGGGCAACGAGGGCGCGCCCGTCAAGAGCGCGTGGAAGAATCTGAAGGCGTGGTGTGCCGACGGTGGAAGGTAGAAAAGTTAGGGGGTAAGCGATGATTCGGATGGTATGGGGACTGGGCGTCGCCGCCGCGTGCGGTCTGGCGGGCGCTGCGGACATCTTCGTGGACGACGGCGAACGGCGGAGGGTCGACGTCGAGGCGGACCTCGTCGAGGCGGACCGACTG
>JAEDMN010000078.1 GCA_016302985.1 Kiritimatiellia bacterium
TGATGAAGTTCGGGATCGCAACGGCGGCCAGAATGGCGATGATTGCGACCACGATCATGATTTCAACAAGGGTGAAACCCTGATTACGCTTGTTCATTGTTGTAACCTTTCATTTGTCGCAATCGGCCCCACGCCGGTCGCATACTGACTGAAGCAGCAATTGCCGTGCCAAAACCAGCGGGCGCAGTAAAATTTTATGCCCAGATTCAATCTCTAGGTGTTCCGTCCGTCCCCGACGCACGAGATATGGGGCCCCTGCGTCCAAAACAGCCGCGCCGGCTCCTGCCAGTCGCCGGCGCGAGAAAAGCGCTTTTGCAAATTCGCAAAAGCATTCTCGCAAAAGAGAAAACGACGCCTGGCATTTCGGAGGCCGGGGCGGGAGGCTACGCCACGCCGTCCAGCACGCCCTTCAGGTCCGCCATCGTATAGGGCTTGGCCAGGAAGGCGTCGTAGGGCTGCGACTTGAAGATTGCCTGCGCCGCCTCGGGCGCGGAGCCCGACGAAACGACCACCGGCACGGAGGGGGCCGTCGCGCGGAAGAGGGACAGCAGCCGCACGGGGTCGGAGGCCTCCAGGTGGGCGTCCAGCACCACGCAGGCGAGGCTCTTCGCGTGCCGCCGGAAGAGTTCCGCCGCCTCGGTCTGGTCGCCCGCGGTGTAGACGGTGCATTTCAGCGCCTTCAGGATGATCGACGTCGTCTTGAGGATGGCGGGGTCGTCGTCCACCAGCAGCACCTCGCGCACGCAGGCCGCCGCTTCGGGCGCGGCGACGGGACTCGGCGCGTCCTCGCACGTCGGCAGGGCGCGGACGACGGCGATCTTCGAGACCGGCAGGAAGATGCCGAAGGTCGTGCCCTTTCCGAGCTGGGACTCCACGCGGATGCCGCCATGGTGCGCGTCGACGATCGAGGACACCGTGGCGAGGCCGAAGCCGCGCCCCGTGGACTTCGAGGAGACATAGGGGTCGAAGATGCGGCGGATCATGTCCTTCGGGATGCCCGGGCCGTTGTCCGCGAACGTGATCAGCACGCCGGGGCCGACCGTCAGCTGCTTGGAGAGGAAGAACACGGCGAGGTCTTCGGTCATCTCGTACCGGCGCGCGCTGATCCGCACTTCGCCCACGCCGTCCATCTCCTCGCCGGCGTTCTTCACCAGGTTGAAGAAGACCTTCCAGATCTGGTCGGGATCCGCGTCCACGGCCGGCAGGTCGGCCGGCAGGTCGTACCGGACGCGCACGTTCGCGCCGATGACGCCCTCGAACAGCCGCTGCGCGTCGCGGACGAGCTGCGCGGGGTCCGAACGGCGGAAGGCGTACTTCGTCTCGCCGGCGAAGGTCATCAGTTCGCGCGTCATCGCGCTTCCGCGGCGGACCGCGTCCCGGATCGTGTCCAGGGCCTCGACCACCTCCGGGGCGTCGTCCCCGAGGAAGGTGATCTCGACCGTGTTCAGCACGGCGGCGAGGATGTTGTTCACGTCGTGGGCGATGCTGCCCGCCAGCAGGGTGAGGGATTCCTGGCGGTGGACGTGCTGGAGGTGCGTCTCGGCCGCGCGGCGGCGGTTGCGGTCCATCACCGTCTCGGTGATGTCGCGCACGATCACGAGCACGAAGAGGCGGTCCATCAGCGAGAGGCGCAGGTCGAAATAGCGCAGGTGCGGGCGCTCCCCGCCCTCGAGGTGGAGCATCTGCGTCTTGTCCGTGGCGAAGGCCGCGTCGACCGCCGCGCCGAAGGCGTCCAGCCCGTCGCGCCCGAAGACCGTCACGTCGATGGGCATCTCCTCCGTGAAGCCCGGCACCGGCGGAACGTCGTCCGGCTGCTTGATCACCGAGACGAGGCGGTGGTTCCGGTCGAAGACCATCAGGCCGTCCGGCAGGCCGCTGATGAGGGCCTTCTGCCGGCTTTCCACCTCGGCGATCGCCAGGGTGCGGTTCGTGATCGATTCCAGCAGCGAATTGACGGAGAAGGCCAGTTCCGCGAACTCGTCGTCGCCCTTCCAGTCCAGGCGCGGACAGTCCGCCTCGCCGCAGTGCTCGCGCGCCTTCCGCACGCAGTCGGTCATGCGGGAGAGGGGGTTGAGCAGCATCCGGCTCTGGAACCAGAAGACCGGCAGCACCAGCACGATGCCGACGAGGGAGATGAAGAGCGTCAGGCGCCCGATCGCGACGCCGGCCGCGTTCGAGAAGGTCTTCGGCAGCGACACGGCGATCATCGAGATCGGGTTGCCGGCGATGTCGCGGATCGTGTAGACGGCCTCGAAGGGGTTCTCGTCCAGCTTCCAGAAGCCGCCGGAATAGAAGTCCAGGGCCTCGGAAACCAGGGGGGCGAGGCCGTAGCTCCGCTTCGGCGGGTCGGCGGGACGGGCCGCGGCGCGCTTCGCGACCAGCGGGACGGAGGCGATGGGCGTCTGCCGGTTCGTCACCTTCATCTCCATGCCCGCGAAGCTCGCGTTCACCTGCGCGGTGAAGGCGTCGGAGTTGAAGGCCGTGCCCAGCACGAGGAAGCGCCCGTCCGAACAGGGCGAAAGCGCGCAGTAGACGGAACAGCCCCGCACATGGACGATACCCGCGGAGACGAATCCCGTCGGCGCCGGAAGATCGTCCACGTCGGCGCGCTTCGCCCGCGTCCAGACCTGGAACTGGTTCGCATACCCCGCCACGTCCGCCGCGGCGACGGACTCCACTTCGGCCTGTCCCCGAATCCGCCCGTCCTCGAAGGCGCCGTCGGCCGACAGGCGCATCGCCAGCGAGACCGTCACGTCGCCATGGGCGCCCAGGAAGCCCTCGAGCGCGCCCAGACGCGCCTCCGGGGGGAGGTTCTCCGCATGGCGCTTGATGCGTTCGGCGTTCCGAAGGGCGATGCGGTTGATGTCCGTCCCGATCTCCCGGACCTGCCGCTCGGCGTCCTTCACCAGATGCACGAGCACGATGCGGCCGCCGACGTAGAACACGGAGAGGATGAAGATCAGGAAGAAGCCGGTGGCAAGCGAATAGCGCGTGCGCAGGGAATGGCGCATGCGGGACCAAAAGCCGCGGTCAAGGAGGGGCGAAGGCCGTTTCATGGCTGGGAATTATAGCACAAAGCCATTCGCGGACCCCATTTCAGCGACGTGACGAGGCCCGTTGCCAGAACCACGCGACGACCAGCAGCACGACCAGGCCGGCCGTGATCCCCAGCCGCATGCGCCCGTCGGCCGCCGGCAGGGACGCGGCCCCGGGGACGGACGCGGCGACCGACTCGTGCGCGGCCGTCCCGGCGGGCGGGGAGAAGGCCGGCACGGCGTCCGTCACGACCGCGGGCGCCGCGTCGACGGACAGCGTCGCGGAGCGGACGGCCGCGCCTTCGCGCAGGGAGGCGTCGAGGTCGGCCGCGCGGCGCGCGGTGACCAGGTCGATGTTCTCGTTGGCTTCGATCATGGCCCTCTCCTTGCATTCCGCCTTAGTTGCCGGAGGACGTGTCGGCGTTCCACGCGTCGGGGACCTCCTGCCAGGACAGGACCTCCGGCGTGGCGGTCGCGACGGGCATGCCGACGAGCGCGTTCGCGACGGATTCGGGCGATCCCGAATAGAGCCGGTAGTCCCAGTTCAGGAAAAGCCTGTCGGAGAAGATGATGCCCTCGTTTCGGCAGACCACCGAGCCGTTGATCGTGCACCGCCCGATCCTGCCGAAGATGCCGTGGTTGTTGTAGAGCACGGCGTCGATCTGCGTGATGGTCGAGGCGCGCGAGGAGATCTCGTGCGGCGCGACCACGCTGTCGTAGTACCGGCGCGAGCCGTCCGAGCTGTAGACGTACTTGTAGCCGCCGAAGACCTTCTGCTTCGACTCGCGGACCTTCGCCCCGCCGTCATTGGCCGTGTAGTTGCCGCAGAACTTGCTCTCGCCCTTGCGCGGGTAGCCGATGTCGCCATCGCTCCAGGAGCCGTCCGCCGCCTGCGCGCAGGTGTACTGCTGCACGTAGGGCGACGTCGTCAGCGTCTTCTTGAGCTTCGAGTCGAGCCAGCCCGAGGACGTGGGGTCGCCCATGACGATGTTGCCCTTCGCCGCGAGCCCGAGCAGGTCCTTGCGGGAATTCACGCTCACGGTCTCCGTCTTGCCGTCCGGCAGGGTCACCGTCGTCGTGCTCGTGTTCTGCTTCTTGCCCGTCCAGTCCGGCGGGTTGAGGTACTTGACGTCGCCGACGATGTGGATGTTCCGGCTGGAGTAGATCGTGCCCTGCCCGGTGACGTAGCCCTTGATGACGACGTCGTTCGAGACGACGACGGGGCCGTTCAGCCTGATCGGGTTCGCGGACGTGCCTTCGAGGATCAGCGCGTGGTTGTCCGGCATGTTCGCGTCGCCGGAGGGCCCCACCCCCTTGTAGTACCCGTCGTTGGCGGCGATGAGCGTCTGGGGGCCGACCTTCAGCGTCGACTTGAGCTCCCGCGCGTACTCGACGTACTGGTTCAGGTCGGAGATCCACGGCATGTCGAGGCCCTCGGCCAGTTCGCCGTGCAGGCGCGCGTCGAGGTCCGCGGACGTGACCTTGACCGGCGCGTCGTACCCGCCGTCGCCCGCCTTCGTCTGCAGCGGGCGCGCCCGGTTGTTCACGCCGTACTGCGTGGACGTGTAGGTGGCCTTGTTGTCCATCGTGCCCGTGCCGTTCTTGATCTGGCCCGGCACGCCCAGTTCGTCGTTCCGCGCGCCGTAGACGTGCCCGTTCACCTTCGGGTTCTGCGACAGCGACATGTCGCCGTTCGCCCGCACGTCCCCGTTCGCCGTGATGGTGGACCCCTCGAACCAGCCGTAGTTGTTCACGAAGTAGGCATGGTCGAACACCCGCGACCGGTCGACGCCGTAGGCGATCCGCTTGGCGATCGTGACCGAGGCGGTCGTCCCGCGCACGGGATCGGTGCGTGTCGCCGTCGCGAAGTAGGTGACAATTGCGCGTTTCGACTCGATCACGGGCGCAAAACGCAGATTGACGCGCACGCGGCAGCCATTGAAGGTCCCGTTCGGGAAGATGTCGTCGTCGCCGCCGAACGAACAGGTCCCGACTGAGGTCGCGCTCCAGGAACTGAACCAGCTGAAGGAGGCGTTGCCGAAGAGCAGCGAGCGGTTCTTCGCCATCTCCTTGAACCGCCGGTAGACCTCGCCGCGGACCTTGTCGATCGCCGCGTGCGCGGCCAGGCGGCAGGGCGTGCGGTCGATGTACCCGGCCGAAATCCGGGTCGTCGTCAGGGCGTAGCCCAGCACGCCGGCCAGCACCAGCGTCGCGCAGCCCATCAGGACCAGCGTGAAGACCAGCACGAAGCCGCACGAACCACGCCTATCCCGCTTCATCGTCCCAGCCCTCCCGTTCCGTCCGACTCCGTCCGCTGCACGCGCCCGAAGACCGGCACCACGATCCGCTCGTTGTGGCTGGCGGTGAAGCCCGCCACCGTCTTCCGTGCCGTGACGTTGATGTAGAAGCGCCCCTCGTCGAAACGGTCGCGCACGAGAATCTGTCCGGGGTCGGACGCGCCGGCGAAGAAATCCAGCCCGCCGGGATGCAGCCACCGGTGGCCGAAGCCCTCGTCGTAGCGGTCCTCGCTCCAGAGCGTGCAGTGCTCGGTGTTCGCGTCGCGGAAGACGAGCTGGATCTCCTGGTCGTGGGTGCGGGCGCCGTCATCCTTCAGCGCCGTGCCGCGCAGCAGGACCTTCTCGCCGTTGCCCTCGAGGTAGGCGTTCGCGTTGCCGCCCGAGAGCAAGCCGGCCCAGACGACGCCGTCATGCTCCGGCGCGGCGTGGAAAAGGAGTTTTTCACGCAATTCGCGCGTCCGAATCGCAAGTTCAGAACTGGAGATGCTGTTCGCCATCATCCGCATGCTGCCGATGAACGACGAGACGAGCGCGGTGAGCACGATGCCCGCGACCGCGCTGGCGACCATCAGCTCGACCAGCGTGAAGCCCGCCCTTCCATGCCGCGCCGCGTCCATCACCTGTCCTCCTGTCCGAACGCCGACCGCGCGACGGCCGCGGCATGGCCCGTGTCCGATAGCCGCAGCCGACGGGCGGCCGGGCCCCATTCGACGTCCACATGCACGAGCACGCTCGCCGTGTCGTCCGCCCCGCTCGCGGTCTTCGCCCGCGTGATGCGCGTGTACGACACGGCCGGACTGTCCGGATTCCAGAGCGCGGGCGCCGCGTTCGACGCGACATTCTCGGCAATGGGGGTCCCGTTGCGGGAGAGCACCAGCGAATTCAGGGCGGAATAGCTCTCGTTGAAGCGCTTCCAGGCGAGATCATGCGCATAGGCGTCGGCCTGCAGGACCTGGGCGTTCTCGCGCGCGATGCGCGCGGCGACGCCGATTCCCTCGAAGAGGGAGATCACCGCCAGCGCCAGCAGGGCGCCCGCCAGCATCACCTCGACCAGCGTCACGCCACGCCGCGATTTCCTGGATTTCCGCCCCCGCATCCCGTCACCCCGCCTTCTCCTGGCCCGCATCGAGCTTCTCGAGGAATTCCTCGGCCATCAGCGGATGGGCGAGGAAGAACTGGCAGCGCCCTCCCGCCCGCCGCTCGACTTCGCGGCGGAACGCCTCGTCGGAGGGATTCAGCATCGCGACGAGCAGCAGGTCGCCCAGCTTCGCGAACGGCACCACGCCGCGGACGCGGATCAGGTTCTCCGGCAGCCGCTTGAGCAGGTCGGGGGACGGCGTGAACGCGTCCAGCGGAATCGGCGGCATCCCCGTGCTGTCCGCGATGAACGCCGCGGCCCGTTCGCCCATCGACGTGCTCTCCTTATAAAGAATGGAAAGGGCCGAGACGAGGAAGGGCCGCGTCGCCTCGGGCAGCCCGCCCAGATGCTTCTGCACCATCTCGGCGGCGGCCGGATCCACGACGTTGCGGTTCGAGAGGAAGCGGATCAGCGCGGCCTCGGCCTTCACCGCCCCGAGAATGGCGCGCGCGACGGGCACCTCCGCGTCCAGGGGGGCCTCGGCGTCCGCCGGAGCAGAGGACGCGGACGGCGCCTCGATCTCGGGTCCGTGGAAGGTCTCGCGCACTCGCTTCGCCATCGCCTGCGCCTCCGCGTCCGGATAGGTCGCCAGACGCGCGCCGATGGCCTCCGCCGGCGCCTGGTCCCGCTCCTGCAGCAGCGCGCCCGCAAGCTGGATCAGCGCGGCGCGCAGCTTCTCCGCGTCGCCGATCTGCTCGTACGCGAGCGAGAGGCACTCCAGCGTCGTGCGGTCCCCGGGCATCAGCTTCAGCATCTTCTCGAAATACGCGATGCCTTCAAGGAGTCTGGAATTGTCGTCTGACATGATGGCGATTCCGTTGGAAAGTTGAGGGGTTGAAAGGTTGAAATGACGAAAGGGGTCTGGGTGACTAAGTAGCAGATTCCATGCCAGAAACGGCGCATCGGCGACAACTCTCTGGCACGGGATTTGCTACTAATTCTAGTCAAGCAGCCTTTTCATTTGAACCGTTCAACCCTTCACCTTTCAACTCCCCACAGCCCATGACACTGACGCGGATCAATTCGAACAAGCCCAAGGCGCATTACGGCAGTTTCGCGGAGGCGCTGCTGCAGTGCAAGGTGCTGGATGCCGAACAGCTCAAGACGGTCGTCGACCAGGCCGCGGAGGCGAAGCAGCCCCTGGAGCACTACCTGGTCGAGAAGAACCTCGTGGATCCGGCGGCCTTCACCCAGGCGGCCGCGGCCTACTTCGGGATGACGCCGATTTCGCTGCCGGACGGCTTCGCGATCAACCCCGACCTGCTGGCCGGCAAGTCGGTCGAGTTCTGGACGAAGGCGAAGGCCTTCCCGGTCGCCAGGCTGGCCGGGCGCATGACGGTCGTCTTCGCGGACCCCTTCGACCTGCCTGCGCACGAGGAGGTCGACCGTGCGGCCGGCGGGCGCATCTGGCCGTGCGTCGCTCCGGAGAAGCAGGTCATGGACGCCCTCCGGCGCCTGAAGGCGGCGGTGGACGCGGACAACCCCGCCCTCGCGATGGAGGCCGTCATGAAGGGCGGCGACGAGGAGATGGAGCTGATGGCGGAGGTCAACGACGGCGCGATCGACGCCTCGATGACCACGGAGGAGGACGCCCCCGTCATCCGCATGGTGAATTCCATCATGGTCGAAGCCCTGAAGACGAAGGCCTCCGACATCCATTTCGAGGCGCTCGAGAAGACCTCGCGCCTCCGCTACCGCATCGACGGCGAACTCGTCGAGCGCCCCGCGCCGCCCAAGGGCCTGCACGCGGCGGTGGTGAGCCGCATCAAGATCATGTCGTCCCTGGACATCGCGGAACGGCGCAAGCCGCAGGACGGCCGCTTCAAGATCAAGGCCGTCGGCAAGGAGGTGGACGTGCGTGTCTCGATCCTCCCCACCGTCCATGGCGAGAAGATCGTGATGCGTATCCTCGACAAGGCGAACCTCGCGCCCGGCCTTGCCTCGCTCGGCCTTGACGAATACGCCTACAAGGCGATGAAGTACGCCATCGACCAGCCGCACGGCATCATTCTGGTGACGGGTCCGACGGGCTCCGGCAAGACGACGACGCTGTACTCCTGCCTGCAGGACCTCAACCAGCCGAACGTGAACATCGTCACGGCCGAGGACCCGGTGGAATACGAGCTCGCGGGCGTCAACCAGTGCCATGTGAACAACGCGCAGGGCCTCACCTTCGCGGGCATCCTCCGTTCCGTGCTCCGCCAGGACCCCGACATCGTGCTCGTCGGCGAAATCCGCGACGGCGAGACGGCGGACATCGCCGTGAAGGCCGCCCTGACGGGCCACCTGGTCCTCTCCACTCTCCACACCAACGACGCCGTGGGCGTGGTGGCGCGTCTCTTCGACATGGGCGTCGCCCCCTTCATGCTCGCCAGCTCCCTCGTGCTGGCGCAGGCGCAGCGCCTCTTCCGTCGCCTCTGCCCATTCTGCAGGAAGCCGGTCGAGCTCAACGCGGAGATGCTCGCGGTGAACAACGTCGACCCCGCCCCCTTCGAAGGCGTCCAGGTCTTCGGGCCCGGCGGCTGCCCGAAGTGCCGCAACACGGGCTACAAGGGCCGCGGCGCGTTCATGGAGGTGCTGCCGATCTCCCCGAAGATCCGCGCCCTGATCGAGCGGGGCGGCGACGCGGAGAAGCTCAAGCAGATCGCCCTCGAGGAAGGCATGGTCACGCTGAAGGAGGCCGGCATGCGGAAGGTGCGCGCCGGCATCACCTCGCTCGAGGCGGCCTTCGAGGTCACGGGCGGCGAGTAGCGGACAGGGGGTGCGACAATGGCCAACATCCAGCGTGTGGCGAAGTTCAGGGTCAAGGGCGCGAAGAGGATCGTGGCGAACGAGGTCATCGCGTTCACCCGCCAGCTCGCGTCGATGCTGGCGGCGGGCATGACGATCGTCGCCTCCGTGCAGACGCTCGCCGAACAGTGCACGAACCCCGAATTCAAGAAGGTCCTGAACCATCTCGGCGAAGTGCTCGAGGGCGGCGCGCCGCTTTCAGCCGGCATGGCCGATTATCCGCAGCTCTTCGACGACATGTACGTCAACATGGTCATCGCGGGCGAGCAGTCCGGCGAGTTCGCCAGCATCATGAAGCGCCTCGCGGTCATCCTCGGCGCCTCGTCCCGCCTGCGCAAGAAGGTCAAGAGCGCCATGGCCTACCCGACGGTCATCGTTTCGATCGCCCTGCTCATGGCGGCCGGCCTCATCCAGTTCGTCGTCCCGATCTTCGCCGAGATGTTCAGCGGTTTCGGCAAGGAGCTCCCCTTCCTCACGCAGCTCCTCGTCGACATCTCCGAGTTCGTCAAGAGGTGGAAGTACGTCATCGTCGGCGGCGCCTACGCGGCCTTCTGGATCTTCCGCCGCTGGAAGAACACGCGGGCGGGGCACCTCAAGTGGGACGAGTTCAAGCTCAAGCTCCCCGTCTTCGGCAAGCTCAACCAGATGGCCTCCGTCGGACGCTTCTGCCGCCTGCTGGCGCAGATGATCGCCGCGGGCGTGCCGATTCTGAAGGCCCTCGAGATCGTCGCCGGCTCCCTCGGCAACTTCGTGCTCGAGAACTCCGTCCTGGACGCCCGCGCCGAAGTCGAGCAGGGCAACCAGCTCAGCCCCTCCCTCGAGGGCAAGCCCTTCATGCCCGTCCTCATGGTGCGCATGCTCGCCGCGGGCGAGAAGGCCGGCAAGGTCGAGGACATGCTCAGCTCGGTCGCCGACTCCTACGACGAGGAGGTCGAGATGATGCTCGCCACCCTCACCGCCCTCATGGAGCCCATCCTCATGGTGTTCCTCGGTGTCGTCATCGGCACCATCGTGGCCGCCATGTTCATGCCGATCTTCAACATGGGCTCCCTCGCGTCGTAGCCACAACCCGTTTCACCGACCAGCCTGTTTCCTCGGTTTCCCCACCAGCTTGCACGACGTGCGCGGAAGGTATATACTGTCTTCATCATGTCCAAAGTGCTGCTAGTCGACGACGAACCGCGGATTCTCCTTCTTCTGCAGAGTCTGCTCAAGACCAATGGCTACGAGATCGAGACGGCCCGCGACGGCGCCTCCGCGCTCGCCATCGTCAACAAGGGCGGCATCGACATCACGGTCACGGACCTGCGCATGGCGCCGATGGACGGCATGCAGCTGTTCGCGGAAATCAAGAAGGTTCGCCCCGGCATGCCCGTGATCCTCCTCACCGCCTACGCGAGCGTCGAGACCGCGATCGAGGCGATGAAGGAGGGCGTGTTCGACTACCTCACCAAGCCCTTCAAGGTGGACGACATCCTGGCCTGCCTGCAGCGCGCCGAGGAGAAGGTGAAGAAGCACGAGTCGCTCGCGACCACGATGAACGTGGACGCGCCGCTCAAGTACCGCTTCGAGAACCTCATCGGCAGCTCCCCCCTGATGGTCCAGGTCTGCGACATGATCCAGAAGGTCGCGCCGACCGCCGCCACCGTGCTCATCAACGGCGAATCCGGCACGGGCAAGGAGGTCATCGCCAGGACGATCCACAGGAACTCCCCGCGCGCGTCGAAGCCGTGGGTCGCCGTGAACTGCGCGGCCCTGCCCGAGAACCTCCTCGAAAGCGAGATGTTCGGCCACGTCAAGGGCGCCTTCACCGGGGCCTACGCCGACAAGCAGGGCCTCTTCGAGGCCGCCAACGGGGGAACGCTCTTCCTGGACGAAATCTCGTCCATGCCGCTCCTCCTCCAGGGCAAGCTGCTGCGCGTCCTGCAGGAGCGCGAGATCCGCCGCGTCGGCGGCACGAAGGACATCCCCGTCGACGTGCGCGTCATCGCCGCGTCGAACGCCAATCTCGAGCAGGCCGTCGTCAAGGGGACCTTCCGCAGCGACCTCTACTACCGCTTCGCGGTCATCACGATCGACATCCCGCCGCTGCGTGAGCGCAAGGAGGACATCCTCGCCCTCGCCCGCCACTTCATCAGGTTCGAGACCCCCGAAGGCGAACCCGCCCCCGGCCTCGCCCCCGAGACCGCCAAGGTCCTCATGGGCTACAACTGGCCGGGCAACGTGCGCGAGCTCGAGAACGCCATGAAGCACGCGCTCACGTTCCTCTCCGAGGGCGACATCACGCCGGACCTGCTGCCGCCGAAGATCACGCAGCACGCGGCCGCCGTCGAGGAGACCGTCGCGACGACGGACGCCGACATGGCCGGCCGCTCCTCGCTCAAGAGCTTCCTCAAGCAGAAGGAGAAGGAGTACATCGAGCACATCCTCGTCGCGTCCGGCGGCGACAAGGCCAAGGCCGCGGACACGCTCAAGGTCAACCTCTCCACGCTGTACCGCAAGCTCTCGGACGAGCCCGAGAAAAGGTAGCGTCCGCTACCAGTCGCGCTCGTTTGGCGCCAGGGGGGCCCGGTTCATCCGGGCCTTCTTTTCGTTTTCGTGCTCGTCGCTGCGCTCCTGCGCCTTGCGCAGCAGGTCCTCGACGTCCTTCAGATCCTTCGGCTCCTCGGCCGGGGCCTTCTCCTCCTTCGGCGGCTCCTGCTGCTGATCGTCCTTCGGCGGCTCCTGGTCGTTCTTCTGCTGGTCCGGATCCTGGTTCTTGTCCTTGTTCTCGTCCGGCTTCTGCTGGGGATTCTGCTGCGGGTTGTTCTGCCCCTGCCCGCCGCCGTTGTCCTTCGGCAGCAGTTCGCGGATGCGCGCGAGCTTCTCGAGCGCCTTCAGCTGTTCGGGCGGCAGCACGGTCTGCACCATCCGGTCCTGGATCGCCTCGACCTCGGCGGCCAGCTTCGCGACCTCGGCCTGCGCCTCCTTGGTGAATGGGACCGCGTTGGTGTCCCCCTGCTGGATCTTCTGCTGGATCTCCTGCTCCTTCATCTGGGCCCAGGCCGGGAACTTCGCGCGGAAGACCTTCGTCCGCTCCCCCGCGTCGCGCTGCCAGTTGCCGAGGGGTTTCTCGTCCACGTCCATGTAGGCGTTCGTCTGCATGAGGATGTCCGCGTCGATGAGCTGCGGCGGCTCCAGCGTGAGCTGGCCGAAGCGTTCGGCCGCGCGGTCCAGCTTCGCGCGCACGTCCAGCTGCTTCAGCTTGTCGCGGGACGCGGCGGGCTGCTGCGCCAGTTCGGCCTGATCCTTCGCGAACGCGTCGACCTCCTGCGCGACCTGTCCCGCCAGCTCCAGGGTGTACGGCGGCCGGTTGCTCGCCGTCGCCGCGTCCTGCGCGCAGCTCTGCTGCACCCAGCCGGGCAGCCCCGCCTTGAAGAGCGCGGCGAACTCGCACGCCTCCTGCTGCCAGTCGCGCCCGTTCCGCGGCGCGGTGCCCGCGCACGCGTTCGTCTGCGCGTGGACGGCCTCCGCCAGCGCGGCCGGGGGCTGCAGCGTGCCCTTCCAGTAGCGGTGGAAGGCCGTCTCGGACTTCCCCAGCTCGACCGCCGCCGCCGGGTCCATGTCGCCCAGCTGCTCCGCCGCCTTCAGCACGGCGTCGCGCGTGGCCTCCACGTCGCCCACGATCGTCGCCGCCTGCTGCTCGTTGGTCACGCTCTCGAGCACGTGCCGCTTGAGCGGGATGAGCGCGTCCGCCAGCTTCTCCGCGCGCCGCGCGAGCGACTCGCTCCGCGCGACGGCCACGCCCGCCTCGTTCGTGAGCACGCCCGCCTGCGCCTCGAGCAGCTCGAGCGCCTCCTTCCGCGCCTGGTCGAGCATCTCGTCGGGCCGGCGGTTCTTCG
>JAEDMN010000326.1 GCA_016302985.1 Kiritimatiellia bacterium
CTAGAACATCTAGAACAACTAGAAATTCTATAGGAAAGCGAAGCACCCATGAAAGTTTCCGGCAAGACCTACAAGTACGGCGACAACGTCGACACGGACGTGATCATCCCCGCCCGCTATCTCAACACCCCCGACGCGC
Organism: Kiritimatiellia bacterium; assembly: GCA_016302985.1. Classification (GTDB taxonomy): domain Bacteria; phylum Verrucomicrobiota; class Kiritimatiellia; order RFP12; family UBA1067; genus RUG572. Next base: position 140 of record JAEDMN010000326.1, read on the forward strand.
AGGAACTCGCGAAGCACTGCATGGAGGACATCGACACGGCGTTCGCCTCCGCCGTCAAGCCCGGCGAGATCATGGTCGCGGGGAAGAACTTCGGCTGCGGCAGCTCGCGCGAGCACGCGCCGCTCGCGATCAAGACCTGCGGCGTCGCCTGCGTGATCGCCGCGACGTTCGCGCGCATCTTCTACCGCAACGCGCTCAACATCGGCCTGCCGATCCTCGAGTGCCCGGAGGCCGCGCAGGCCATCCAGGCCGGCGACACGGTCTCGGTGGACTTCGACACGGGCGTGATCACGGACGAGACGACGGGGAAGTCCTTCCAGGGCGAGCCCTTCCCGCCGTTCATGCAGGACCTGATCGCGGCCGGCGGACTCGCGGCCTACCGTTGCAAGGCGAAGAAGTAATCGGTTGAATGGAGCATCTGCCATGAAGAAGACGATTGCGGTCATTGCGGGCGACGGCATCGGCCCCGAGATCGTGGGCGAGGCCGTCAAGGTCCTGAAGAAGGTCGCGGAGAAGTTCGGCCACGACTTCACGTTCGACGAGAAGCTCGTCGGCGGCGCGGCGTACGACGCGTTCGGCGACTGCCTGCCGGACGACACGCTGGCGGCGTGCAAGGGCGCGGACGCGGTGCTCCTGGGCGCGGTGGGCGGTCCGAAGTGGGACGCGCTGCCGGGTCCGAAGCGTCCCGAGAAGCGCGCGCTGCTGACGCTCCGCAAGGAGCTCGGCCTGTTCGCGAACCTGCGTCCCGCCAAGGTGTGGTCCGCGCTGAAGGACGCGAGCCCGCTGCGCCCGGACATCATCGGCGAAGGGCTCGACCTGCTCGTCGTGCGCGAGCTCACGGGCGGCGTCTACTTCGGCGAGCACGTGCGCGCGGCCGACGGCCAGAGCGCGCTCGACAAGATGCCGTACTCCGTGCCGGAGATCGAGCGCATCGCGCGTACGGCCTTCGCGGCCGCGCGGACGCGCCGCAGCCACGTGACGTGCGTCGACAAGGCGAACGTGCTCGAGACCTCGCGCCTGTGGCGCGAAGTCGTGCAGCGCCTGCGCGATGCGGAGTACGCGGACGTCGAGCTGGACTTCATGTACGTCGACAACGCGGCGATGCAGCTCGTGCGCGCGCCGTCCCGCTTCGACGTGATCCTCACGGAGAACATGTTCGGGGACATTCTCTCCGACGAGGCCTCGCAGATCACGGGCTCGATCGGCATGCTGCCCTCGGCCTCGCTGCGCGCGGACGGCTTCGGCATGTACGAGCCGATTCACGGTTCGGCGCCGGACATCGCGGGCAGGGGGATTGCGAATCCGCTGGCGACGATCCTTTCCGCGGCGATGCTGCTGCGCCACACGTTCGGGCTCTCCGCCGAGGCGGACGCCGTCGAGTCCGCCGTCGGCGCGGTGCTCGCGCGCGGCGCCCGCACGCCGGACATCGCGAAGTCCGGCGAGAAGGCCCTCTCCACGACGGAGATGGGCGCGGCGGTCCTCGCGGAACTGGACCGCTGAGACGGAGGCGGATGTGCGGTTCTTCTGGCAGTACTACCAGCACGTGCCCTGGGTGGCGTTCGCGGTCCTGGTTCTGGCGTTTGTCCGGACCTGCGGCCTGCGGCGCCGCGCCCAGGTCGTCTGGGGAACCGCGCTCCTGCTCGTCTGCTTCAAGTACGTCGTCTACGGCCGGCTGGGCGGCGACACGATCTTCCCGGAACTCCCGGAGCTGCTGATCGTCCTCTGGGACTGGGCGTACCTGGCGATGCTCGGCCTCGCCCTGCTCGCGCCGCCGTGCTTCTTCTGGCGGTCGAAGGCGAAGGCCTGGGTTCTGCCGGCAATCTCCGCGGCCGTCGTGGGCGTCGGCATCTGGAGCGGCCTGCGCGTGCCGGACGTGAAGGAGGTCGAGCTCGCCTATCCCGACCTGCCCCCCGCGCTGGACGGCTACCGCATCCTGCAGATCACCGACCTGCACGCGAACTGCGCCGCGCGGCGGTGGCGGACGGAGGCGATCGTCGACAAGGCGAACGCGCTCGGGCCAGATCTCCTGTGCCTGACGGGCGACTACGTCGACGGGCGTCCCGAAATCTGCGCGGACTTCCTCGAGCCCATCACGCGCCTGCGGGCGAGGGATGGGGTCTGGGCGGTGACGGGGAACCACGAGTACATCAACCGGACGAATCCGGCCGCGGACTGGCGCAAGGTCTACGCGCGGTGGGGAATCCGCTTCCTCGCGAACGCGTGCGTCTTTCCGCACGCGGGGCTGGCGCTGGGCGGCACGGACGACTTCGAGGTCCACGTGCCGGACAGGTCCCGTGCGTTCGGCCAGCCGCCGGACGTCGGTCGGGCGTTCGCGTCCGCGACCAACGGCGAGTTCCGCGTCCTGATGCAGCACATGCCGCGCGAAGCGGAGAGGAACATCCGCGAGCATGGCGTGCGGCTGCAGCTCTCCGGACACAGCCACGGCGGCTTCATGCCCGGCATGCGGCATTTCGTCGCGCAGGTCAACGCGGGCTTCGTCAGCGGACTCTACCGCATCGGCGACGGCGCGCTCTACGTGAGCAACGGCGCCGGCCGCTGGGGCGGCTTCCCACTCCGCTACTTCACGCCGTCGGAAATCACCCTCTTCACGTTGAAGCGGAGCCGTCCGAGCTACGCGAGATGCGGGTTGTCGGGTAACTACTGTCGAATTTGGACCAATCCCCGGATTCAGGATGGCAGTCGAGAATAGTTCTCAATGG
>JAEDMN010000327.1 GCA_016302985.1 Kiritimatiellia bacterium
TGAGGAGCCTCCGCGCGCCGTGCCGAAAACAGGAGAACAGACGGCGGACTTCCTGCTCGACGACCACCGTCCCCGCCGGCAGTCCCACTCTGACACCTCTTTTCAACGTTCCTGCCGTATTAGATGCATCCGACGGGGACGGCCATGAGATTCTCCCTGAGCCTCGTCGGCGCCGCGCAGTTGCAGATGATGGCTCCACATCCCCTTTTCCTGCCTGTCACGGCGTCAAGGGACTGGAAGCAGTCGGTGTCACTCGCCCTGGGTACCGAAGATTTCTTCACCTCGATGGGATAGAGGACGCCGTTCTCTTCGATGATCAGGTCGATTTCGCCCTCCTCAAGAACCACCTCTCCATCCCGCCGCACCTTCCTCTTGTCGCGCCCCCGGTAGTACGAGACGAAATCACGGTAGTCAAGTCCCTCGTTCGAATAGCTTTTCAAGATTTCCGAAACGACGAAGCTCTCGAAGACCGGACCTGACATCGCCCCGCACGAAAGCTGTTCACTCGTCAACCACCGGGTCAGATAGGAGACAAGCCCAGAATCTCGGAAATGGAGTTTCGGAGCCTTGATCGCGCGCTTGAGTTCGGAGGATGCGTACGGCTGCAAGAGGTAGACGATGCCCGAGGCCTCAAGAATCGAGATCCACTTCTTCACCGTGCCGACATCCTTGCCAATCTCGTCGGCGATGTTCGAATAGTTGAGCACCTGCGCCGTCCGTGAGGCCGCGGCAACCATGAACTGGCGAAACGCGCCAAGATCCTGTACCGCGGCAAGCGCGCGAACATCGCGTTCCAGGTAGGTCTTGACGTAGTCCGCGTAATATTCGTTCCAGATTGTCCCAGGCTCCTGCAATTCCGGGTAGGAACCGCGATGGATCACGTCCCAGATCGGCAGGTTCCCCTTTTCGGATCGGGCACGTCCGACGATGAATTCCTCCGTCGGCAGGAAATGTTCCGAGCAGCCATCCCCGTTGATCTCACGCAGACTCAGGCCACTCATCTCGAGTATCCTCACGCGGCCGGCGAGCGACTCGCTGACCCCCTTCATCAGGTGGAAAGGCTGAGATCCAGACAGACAGTAGAGCCCCTTCTCCCCCCTGCGCCGATCGCACGCCTGCTTTATGTAGCGGAAAAGAACGGGGGCACGCTGCACCTCGTCGATCGTCACCGGAGGGGGATTCAGTTCCATGAAGGTTCTGGAATCCGCATTTGCCTGATCTTCTAGGAATGGGTCGTCCAGGGTCACGTAGCGCCGTCCCGGCAAGACATTCTCCAGCGACGTGGACTTCCCCACTTGCCTTGCTCCCGTGACCAGCACCACGCCCTTGCCTTCTACCGCGCGTTTGATCAATCGGTCAACTGCTCTGGGTATGTACATGTGCTCTCCGACATATTTTGATTTCAATTCCAAATCTGCCAACACCGCATTCTACCACATGCCGGTGTTCCGTGCAAGCGCCTCGCTTCTCATTCCGGGTACCCGCCAGACCGTCTCACGGCGTGGATTGCCAATGCTCCCACAGCACTGCAAAGCAGAACCGCACCTGCGCCCGGACGCCGGCAGGAAGCCGCGGCGGGGGCGCAGGTGCGGGTTTCGGACAAACGAGGTACGGGATCCCGTCCGCCGTCACACGTGCGGAATCGCGAGATGCTCGCCGCCCTTCATCGCGGACCGGTGGGCGTAGATGCCGGCGATCGTCGTGTTGAGGGCGATCTGGGCGTCCACCGCCGGCGCACGGTTCTTCAGGCACGCCTCCACGAAGTCGTGCGTGAGGTACGGGTGCGCGCCGAGGTGGTGTTCCGTGTACTTCTTGAAGAAGTCGGACATCTTCCCGGGGATCTTCTGCCACTCGAACATCTGCGGCGGCACGGCCGGACGCTCCGGGAAGTAGGCGAGGTTTCTGAAATCGCCCTTCGCGGGGTCGAAGAACGGCGGCGGCGCGCCCGTGTAGCTCGAACCCGTGAAGCCCCGCTGCGTCCACCAGCGGCCCTGCTCGCCATGGCAGCGCGGCACGTCGAAGAACACGTTCATGCGCGCGGCGCCGCCCTCGGACGTCTGGAAGAACGCGCTCTCGCTGCCGTACGGATTGCCGTAGCGGCCCTTCGCGCCGTATCCTTTCTTGGTGACGGACGGGATGCCCGTGCAGACGACGTGGGTGAACCACCCCTTCGTCACGCAGGTGTAGTAGGCGTTCGAATGCGTCGGATACCACTGCGGGGGCAGGTTCTCGCGCCAGCCGCCGTACGAGCCGACGGACCCGATCTTCTGCGTGCTGAAGTGATAGTACTCGCCCTCGGTGTAGACGATCTTGCCGCAGTCGCCCTTCTCGTAGATCTGCCGCATCGCGCAGACGTCGTGGTGGAACATCGACGTCTCGAACATCGCGTACTGCTTGCCGGACGACTTCACGGCGTCCATCAGCAGCGGCGCATGGTCGAGCTGGTCGTCTCCGAAGATCGCCGGCACGGCCGACGCCGCGTGGATGCCGTGCTTGAGCGCCATGATCGCGAGGTCGACGTGCGTCGGCGCCGAGGTCGCGATCCAGACGGCCTCCATGCCGTCCTTCATCCGCGACTCCTTCTCGATCATCTCCTCGCAGCTCCGGTACGTGCGCTTCGCGCCCGTGCACTCCTGCAGCTCCGCGAGGCAGTTCGGCTGCAGGTCGGCGACGCAGACGACCTCGACGTTCGGATGAAGCTGGAAGCCGAACGTGCCGCCGAACTTGCACACGCCGTGGCCCGCGATGCCCACGCGCAGCTTGCGGTCCGTGAACGGGGTCCACGCCGCCTTCGTGGCGCGTCCGGATCCTTCGCCGAAGCCCGCGATCTTCCTGGGCGCCTCCGCGCCCTTCGC
>JAEDMN010000328.1 GCA_016302985.1 Kiritimatiellia bacterium
CAGGAATATGAACGGATATGATTAGCTGTATCGATGAAACTGTGTCAAGAGGTTCAGAACCTTCTCTGCCCTCCAGCGGCTACGGGTTCGCGATTGCCGCACCGACGTGCGTGCAGGTTCCGTTCGAGGAGCAGACGCGCTTCTTCGAACTCCTGAAGACGCACTACGAACTGCGCAGCACCGAGCCGAATTTCGGACAGAACGCGGCGACGCTGCTCGTCCTGACGCGCCGTGACGCGCAGAAGGGGACGAAAGAATGAACGGCGTTCCCCGCCATCTCGCCGTCATCATGGACGGCAACGGACGCTGGGCCCTCGCGCGCGGGAAGCCGCGCCTCGCCGGCCATCGCGCGGGCGCCGAGACGCTGGAGCGCGTGCTTGCGTGGTGCGGGGAGGTGGGCGTGGAGATCCTGACGGTCTATGCGTTCTCCACGGAGAACTGGCGCCGGCCGAAGGACGAGGTGGAGGGCCTGATGCGTCTGCTCGGGCTCTTCATCCGCAACCGGCGCGCGAAGCTGCTGGAGGACCGCGTGCGCTTCCGCGTCATCGGCCGCCGCGACGATCTCGCGCCCGCGCTGCGGCGCCGCATCGCCGCGCTGGAGGCGGAGACGGCCGCCTTCACGCGCCAGCTCGTCGTGGCGCTCTCCTATGGCGGACGCGCCGAGATCGTCGACGCCGCGCGCCGCTTCGCCGCGCTTCCCGCCGAGGAACGGACCGATGCGGCGTTCGCGCGCTGCCTCTATGCGCCCGACCTGCCGGACCCCGACCTGATCGTGCGCACGTCGGGCGAGTTCCGCCTTTCGAACTTCCTCCTCTGGCAGTGCGCCTACAGCGAACTCTTCGTGACGGACGTGCTGTGGCCGGACTTCGACCGCGCGGCGTTCGACCGCGCGCTTGCCTCCTATGCCCGGCGCGACCGCCGGATGGGAGGGCACGCATGAGCGTTTCGCTTGACGCCGTGCGCGAACCGGCCGACGTGCGCCGCCTCCCGGCCGCCGAACTGCCCGAACTGGCCCGGCTCGTGCGCGGCGAGATCCTCGCGTCCGTCTCCAAAACGGGCGGCCACCTCGCAAGCTCGCTCGGCGCGGTGGAGCTCGTGATCGGTCTCCTGCGCGTCTTCGATCCCGTGCGCGACCGGATCGTCTGGGACGTGGGACACCAGACCTACGCCTGGAAGATCCTCACCGGGCGGCGCGCGCGGATGGGGACGATTCGCCAGCTGGACGGTCTTTCGGGCTTCTGCAACCCGGAGGAGACGCCGTGCGACGCCTTTGTGACGGGTCATGCGGGAAATGCGCTTTCGGTGGCCGAGGGCATGGCGACGGCCCGCGACCTGAAGGGGGGCGACGAGCAGGTCGTCGCGGTCGTCGGCGACGCGGCGCTCGCGAACGGCCTGTCGTTGGAGGCCCTCAACTACTGCGGAAACCTGAAGGGGAAGCTGATCCTCGTCGTCAACGACAACGCGATGTCCATCTCGCGGAACGTGGGGGCGTGCGCGCGGATCCTCGGGCGGCTCCTCACGGGGGTCCGCTACAACCGCGCGAAGGCGGTCCTGGAACGGATGGGGCACCGGGCCCACCTCACGTTCCTGCGCGGGTTCTACCACCGCATCGAACGGGCGCTGAAGTCGATGCTGCTGGGAAATGCGTTCTTCGAATCGTTGGGGCTGCGGTACATCGGCCCCGTGGACGGTCACGACATCGCGGCGCTGCAGCAGGCGTTCGCCGTCGCGCGGGCCGACAAGCGGAGCGTGGCCGTCCACGTCATCACGCGCAAGGGCAGGGGATTCGCGCCGGCGGAGGCGGATCCCACGGCGTGGCACGGCGTGGGGCCGTTCGACCCCGCGCATCCGGAACGGAAGCCGGCGGCGGCCCCGTGCTGGAGCGAGGTCTTCGGAGACGCGCTCGTGCAGACCGCCCGCGCGGATGCGCGGATCTGCGCGCTGACGGCGGCCATGCGCGACGGGACGGGCCTCGCCGCCTTCGCGCGGGCGTTCCCGGGGCGGTTCTTCGACGTGGGCATCTGCGAGGAGCATCTGGTGGCGTTCGCGGCGGGGCTTGCGAAGGCGGGGATGCGGCCCGTCGTCGCCGTCTATTCGTCCTTCCTCCAGCGCGCCGTCGACCAGGTGATGCACGACGTCTGCCTCCTGAAGCTGCCCGTCGTCCTCGCCGTGGACCGCGCGGGGTGCGTGGGGCGCGACGGGCGCACGCACCACGGCCTGTTCGACATTTCCATGCTGCGCGGTCTGCCGAACCTGACGATCTGCCAGCCCGCCGACGCGGACGACCTGCGGCGACTGCTCGCCCTGGCGCTGGAGACGGGCGGGCCCTGGGTCATCCGCTATCCGCGCGGCACGGCGCCGGCGGGCGGGGACCGGGGCGAGGGAACGTTTGCGGTCGGCACGGCGCGTCCGCTCTGCGGCGAAGGGGCGAAGGTCCAGCTCTGGGCGTTGGGCGACCAGGTTCCCAAGGCCTTGGAGGTACGGCGGCTGCTCGCCGAGCGGGGCATCGCGGCGGGCGTCGTCGACGCGCGGTTCGTGAAGCCCTTCGACGCCGCGCTCCTCGCGCGCCAGCGTGCGCAGGGCGCGTTCATCGTCTCCCTTGAAAACGGCAGCGCCGCAGGCGGCTTCGGCGAGGCGATCGGCGCGGATCTGCGCCTGGGCTGGCCGGACGTGTTCATCGGCCACGGCACGGTTGCGGAGTTGGAGCGGCGTCACGATTTCGACGCCGCCTCCCTCTCCGCCCGCATCATATCCAGCCACTTAACGACTTAACCACTTAACTACTTATCAAATTCCGGAGACTGGTTCGGGGTCTTGATTGCGAGTCCGTCCGTCCATGATAG
>JAEDMN010000079.1 GCA_016302985.1 Kiritimatiellia bacterium
TTCTCCTGTTCCCCGTCCCCCCGCGCCGCGTCCCGGTTCCTGTTCTCCAGCCAAACCCCGTCCTCCTGTTGAATAGAGGCTGCGGCCCCCATCCCCGCGCGGGGATGGCGGGGCCTCCTGTTTTTAACATGATGGCGGGATGACAGGATAGACGGGATGCGCGTCCGGCTGGCAGGCGGGTCCGGGGAATGTCTCTTCAAACTGAGTCAATCTCATTGAATGAGAATGAAGTTTGTGGTGTTCGTGTTCAGGGAATCTGGTATACTTGACTTCAAACTAAGTCAATAATATGAGCCAGTTTGAAGAATGAAGGTTGTCAGAGAGCGATATCTCAGGCAATTGTGGGCAAAGCGCCACAATGGACTGGTCAAGATCATCACGGGCATTCGTCGCTCGGGAAAGAGCTATCTGCTGGGAACGCTCTTCCGTGAGCGGCTGCTGGCGGAAGGTGTCGATTCGCGTCACATCATCGAGATTCCGCTGGACCGGAAGGTCAACATTCCGCTCCGCGACGCAATCAAGCTGGGCGAACATGTCGCGGACGCCCTGGTGCATGACGGGAAGTGGAACTACGTCTTCATCGACGAGGTGCAGCTGGCCCGGAAGGTCCTGCCGCCCGGCGTGGACCTGTCCCGTCTTGCACCCGAGGATCGCGAAGACGCCTATGTGACGTTCTACGACACGCTCAACGAACTCCGGCAGATGGAGAAGGTCGACGTCTATGTGACGGGGTCGAATTCGAAGACGCTGTCCAGGGACATCGACACCAATTTTGCCGACCGTGGATGTCAGATTCGCGTTCATCCCTTCTCGTTCGCGGAATACTGCGAGGCAACCCATCCCGCGGACAAGGCGGAGGCCTTTGCCAAATACCTCGTCTGGGGGGGGATGCCGCTGGCCGTCGCGGAAGCCGACGACCGCGAACGCGCGTCTCGATTTCAGGGATGTCGAGCCTTCCCACATGATGGAGAACGTGATCTACGGCGAGCTGATGCGCAGGGGGTGCCAGGTCGACGTGGGGGTCGTGCCGATCGTTTCGGCGCAGCGGCGATTTCTTTGCGCGCATTGTCGTTACGGAAGGGTTGCAGCCGCCCATGAAGGACGAGACCGGGATCGTGCATGTCGGCGTGATTCCCTTTCTCCTGGACGAGTCGATTCTGGACATGGCCCTGGAAACGTCACGGTCCTAGACAGATTCGAAGGTACGACTCACAACTTGGTGGGGACACGATGCAGGAACGGCTCTTCAAACTGGTTTCGGACTACAGGCCGATGGGCGACCAGCCCGAGGCGATCGACGCGCTCGTGAAGGGGCTCGAGCGGGGCGAGCGGCGGCTCGTGCTGCAGGGCGTGACGGGCAGCGGCAAGACGTTCACGATGGCGAACCTCATCGCGCGCTGGAACCGTCCGACCCTCATCCTCAGCCACAACAAGACGCTCGCGGCGCAGCTGTTCGCGGAGCTGAAGGGCTTCTTCCCCGAGAACGCGGTCGAGTACTTCATCTCCTACTACGACTACTACCAGCCGGAGGCGTACATCCCGCAGACGGACACGTACATCGAGAAGGACGCGTCCGTCAACGAGGAGATCGAGCGCTACCGGCTCGCCGCGACGAACGCGCTCATCGCCCGCCGCGACGTGATCGTCGTCGCCTCCGTCAGCTGCATCTACGGCCTCGGCGAGTCGACCGAGTACCGCAACCTCGCCGTCAAGTTCGCGGTAGGCGACACGTGCGGGCGCGGGGACCTCGTCGAGCGGCTTGTCGCCGCCCAGTATTCGCGCAACGACATGGACTACTCGCCGGGCACCTTCCGCGTGCGCGGCGACACCGTGGACATCTTCCCCGCCTACGCGACGGAGGGCATCCGCGTGGACTTCTTCGGGGACGAGATCGACTCCATCCGCGCGCTCTCCGTGCCGGACTTCCACATGGGCGTCTCCATGCCCGCGGCCGTCGTCACGCCCGCCAAGCAGTTCGTGATGCCGAAGGACAAGATGGAGGCCGCGTACGTGCGCATCGAGCACGAGCTGGCGGAGCGGCTGAAGGACTTCGACGCCGCGAAGAAGTATCTCGAGGCGCAGCGCCTGCGCGAGCGGACCCAGTACGACGTCGAGATGATGAAGGAGCTCGGCTACTGCAACGGCATCGAGAACTATTCGCGTCCGCTCACCGGGCGCGCCCCGGGCGAGCCGCCCGAGTGCCTGATCGACTACTTCCCGGACGACTTCCTCACCATCATCGACGAGAGCCACGTGGCGGTGCCGCAGCTGCGGGCGATGTACAACGGCGACCAGGCCCGCAAGCAGAAGCTCGTCGACTACGGCTTCCGCCTGCCGAGCGCGAAGGACAACCGTCCGCTCAGGTTCCCCGAGTTCGAGGAGAAGGTCGGGCAGATCGTCTTCACCAGCGCGACGCCGGGTGACTACGAATACGAGGTCTCCTCGACCGTCGCCGAGCAGGTGATCCGTCCGACGGGCCTGCTCGACCCCGAGATCGAGCTGCGTCCGCTCAAGGGCCAGATCGACGACCTCATGGCCGAGATCCGGAAGGTTGCCGCGACCGGCGACCGCGTGCTCGTGACGACGCTCACGAAGCGCAGCGCCGAGGACCTCACGCACTACCTGCACGAGACCGGCATCCGCGTCGAGTACTTGCACAGCGGCATCGACGCGCTCGAGCGCGTCGCGATCCTCGGCCGGCTGCGGAAGGGCGAGTTCGACTGCCTCGTCGGCATCAACCTCCTGCGCGAGGGCCTCGACTTCCCGGAGGTCGCGCTCGTCGCGATCCTGGACGCGGACAAGGAGGGCTTCCTCCGCTCGACGACGTCCCTCGTCCAGACCGCGGGACGCTGCGCCCGCCACGTCAAGGGGCGCGTGATCCTCTACTGCGACCATCAGACGGACGCCATCCGCGACCTGCTGCGCATCACCAAGAACCACCGGGACAAGCAGATCGCCTTCAACAAGGCGCACCACATCACGCCGAAGAGCGTGAAGCGCGCGATCAACGAGGCCGTCTACGTCTACTCCGAGGCGAAGAAGACCGAGTACGCGGCCGCGGCGGAGACGCCCGAGACGGCCGACGTGCGCGAGACCATCGCCGCCCTGCAGGAGGAGATGATGCAGGCCGCCGAGGCGCTCGAGTTCGAACGCGCCGCCTACATCCGCGACCAGATCAAGGCGCTGCAGAAGAACGGCCGGTGACGATTGACCGCGATTTGATATAATCCCCGCATGAACATGACAAGAAGAACGGCAGCCGTCCGCGTCCTGGCCGTGCTCGTGCTCGCCGCCTGGGGCCTGTGCGGACGCGTCGTCGCGGACGAGGCGCATGTCGCGGAGATCGTCGCGGCGGTCCAGGAGGGCGTCTCGGGGCTCGGACGCTGGCTCTCGCAGGGTTTCGACGCGCAGATGTTCGCGGGAACCGACGCCGAGGCGCTGGACGCGTCCTGCGCGCGGTGGATCGCCGAGCAGGGGATCCCCCGCTGGTACTTCAAGTCGTCGGTCGCGATCTGGAAGGCGCTGGAGCGGATGGGCGTCGAGAACTACGTCGTCAGCGCGAACATCGAATCGCTGGTGCGCAACACGGCGCCGTCGCTGGGCATTCCGCGCGGCCGCGTGCGGGCCACGCGGGTCGCGGAGGAGGGCGGCCGCCTCACGACGCGCATCCTCTACCCGATTCCGCACGGCGAGGGCAAGGTCGAAGCCGTGCGGGAGCTGGTCCAGGCCCGTCCCCGCGGCGTCGCGGTCGCGGGCTTCGGCAACAGCTATTCGACGGACGGCGCGTTCCTCCGCTACATCGCCACGCAGCGTCTGCCGGGCGGTGCCCGGCCGGTCTCGATGATGATCAACGGCGGCGCGGAGCCGGCGCGGTACCGCGGGCTCTTCCGCTGCGTGGCGCAGGACGAGGTGGTGGGGCCGGCCGCGGATGCCGTCCGCGCGGGCGGAAGAGAATAGGGGCCAGGGCCATGGACGGCATGCCATCCCGCCCCGCCGCGCCGCAGTGGATCGACCTGCAGGTCAACGGCTACGGCGGCATCGACTTCAACTCGGCGGGACTGACCGTCGGACAGGTGAAGTCCGTCACGGCGCGGCTTGCGGCCGACGGCACGGCGGGCTACCTGCCGACGTTCGTGACGGGCGATCCGGACGTGGTCTGCGCGAACCTGCGCGTCGTCGCGGAGGCGCGCCGGACGGACGCGGACTGCCGCGACCGCATCCTCGGCGTGCATCTCGAGGGGCCGTTCATCTCGTCCGAGCCCGGCGCCGTGGGCACGCATCCGACCGCGTGGGTGCGCCCGCCCGACCTCGCGCTCTTCGCCCGCTACCAGGCGGCCGCGGACGGGTGCGTGCGCCTCGTGACGGTGGCCGCGGAGGTGCCGGGCATGCCGGACTTCGTGAAGGAGCTTTCCGCGCGCGGCGTCACCGTCTCGCTCGGGCACCAGCTCGCCGCGACGCCGGGCGAGCTCGAGCCCTGCCTCGCGGCCGGCGCGAAGGCGTTCACGCACCTCGGAAACGGCATCCCCGGCATGGTCCCGCGCCACGACAACGTCGTCTTCACCGCGCTCGCGGAGGACCGGGCGTCCGTCATGTTCATCCCCGACGGGCACCACCTGCCGGACACGATGCTCAGGGTCTACTGCCGCGCCGTGCCGCTCGACCGGCTGGTCGCGGTCTCCGACGCCCAGTATCCCGCCGGCATGCCGCCGGGCGAATACGAGGTCTGCGGCGCGCATGCGCGCCTCGAACCGGACGGCCTGCTCTGGAACCCGGCGCGCAAGTGCCTCGTCGGCGCCACCGCGCCGATGGCGAAGATGATGGCGCTGCTGAAGGACCGCATCGGCCTGACGGACGCGGAGCTGCTGAAGATCGGACGCGACAACCCCCTGAAACTGATTGGAAGGAACTGATCCATGAACAGACGCGATTTCCTCAAGACGGGTACGGGGCTCTTCGCCGTCGGCATGACCGGACGCGTGCTGGGCGCGGGCGCGGCCTCGAACCGCGTGCGCCTCGCGGTGATGGGCTGCCACGAGAAGGGGCGCGGCTTCGGCGTGATGCAGAACGCGATCAAGGTCCCCGGCGTGGAGATCGCGGTCGTGTGCGACGTCGATTCGCGCGCCCGCGCGGCCGCGGCGGCGAAGATCCAGCAGCTGACGGGCGTCGCCCCGAGGCAGGAGAAGGACGTGCGGAAGGTGCTCGGGATGCCCGACGTGGACGGCATCCTCTGCGAGACGCCGGACCACTGGCACGCCTGGATGGCGTGGGCCGCGATGAAGGCCGGCAAGGCCGTCTACGTCGAGAAGCCGTGCTCCTTCTGCCAGCGCGAGAGCGAGATCCTGCTCGCGACGCAGCGCGCGACGAACGGCATCTTCCAGATGGGCAACCAGCGCCGGAGCTCGGCGGACGTGATCTCCGCGATCCAGGCGATCCGCCAGGGCGCGATCGGCACGCCCGTGTGGGGCAAGACCTGGTACATGGCGCGCCGTCCGCCGATCGGGAAGGGGAAGGTCGCCGCGGTGCCCGAATGGCTGGACTGGGACCTCTGGCAGGGGCCGGCCCCGCGCACCGCCTTCCACGACAACTACGTGCACTACAACTGGCACTGGTTCCTGCGCTGGGGCACGGGCGAGAACGGCAACAACGCGCCGCACTTCACGGACATCGTCCGCTGGGCGCTGGGCGAAGACGGCTACCCGGTGCGCACGAGCGCGGGCGGCGGCCGCTTCTTCTACCCGGGCGACGACTGGGAGTGGCCGGACAGCGTGAACGCGACCTGGGAGTTCGCGGACCGCAAGTTCATCACCTGGGAGTGCGTCTCCTGCGTGAACGGCCAGCCGTACATGGGCGTCAACACGGGCGGCATGGTCTACGGCCTCGAGGGGTCGGTGCTGTTCCGTCCGAACGAGACGACGGCGCTCTTCGATTCGAAGGGGAAGCTCGTGCGCGCGTGGAACGCGGCGAAGGGGAAGGGCGCGACCGGCGACCTGTCGAAGACGATGTCCTTCGCGAACATGGACGTCGCGCACCTGCGCCGCTACGTGGACTGCATCCGCGCGAAGGACACGCGCACGGCCTCCCCGGTGGACGAGGCGGTGAAGAGCGTCTCCCTCACCCACTTCGCCAACATGGCGCAGCTCGGCGGCGGCGACGTGCGCACCGACCCGAAGACGGGCGCGCTCGTCTCCGCGACCCCTGCGGCCGCGAAGCTCTGGAACCGCGAGTACGCCACGGGCTGGGCGATGTCCTAAATTGCGGAATCCCCGCCGACTGTGCTATAATGGCGGACAGATGGAGGTGTGGATTCGGCGTGGATTCCGGCACGGTTTCCCCTGGTTTCCCATAAAGAGGAAGATTCATGAGACATGCGATGATGGCGGGGCTGGCGCTGGCCGCGCTGGCGGGGCTGGCGGCGGACGTGACGGTGTCGGGGAAGACCGGCGCGGACATCCAGAAGGCGATCGACCGGGCGGCGGCGACGGGCGGCGGGCGCGTGACCGTGCCGGCGGGCGAGTACGCCGTGGCGTCGATCCGCCTGCGCGGCAAGGTCGACCTGCACCTCGAGAAGGGCGCGTGGCTCAAGGGCAGCACGAAGAGCGGCGACTACGCGGACTTTCCGGATGAAATCTGCTCGATCCACCCCGAGAAGTCGAAGAAAGTGCTCGTCTACGCCTACGATTGCGACGACATCGCGATCACCGGCGAGGGCGTGATCGACGGGCAGGGGCCGGCGTTCTTCGACCGGTCGAGCACCAATGCCTGGCACTGCTGGCCGAAGCCGCCCGTGCAGCGTCCGCGCATGGTCCAGTTCGTCCGTTGCAAGGGCGTGCGCCTGCAGGGCGTGACCTTCAAGGACTCCCCGTGCTGGACGATGCTGATCCGCCTCTGCGAGGACATCACGGTGGACGGCATCACGATCGACGGCGAGCAGCGGATGATCAACAACGACGGCATCGACTTCGACGGCTGCCGCAAGGTTCGCGTGGGCAACTCGAAGTTCAAGACGTGCGACGACTGCATCGTGCTGCGCGCGATGCGCGAGAAGGGATGTCCCGACCGGATCGTCTGCGAGGACATCGTCGTCTCGAACTGCACGCTCAACAGCTGGTGCCAGACGGTCCGCCTCGGCTGCCCGTCGGACGACACGATCCGCAACGCGCATTTCAAGGACATCGTCGCCACGGGCAACAACGGCATCTTCGCCGACTACCCCGCGCGCTACCTGCGCGCGGACGACGAGGGCTACATGGACATCTCGGACATCGTCTTCGAGAACTACACGGGCGAGCTGCGCGGCAGCGCGCTGCAGATCGTCTCCGAGAAGGGCGTCAAGATCCGCAACGCGGACGGCCTCGTCTTCCGCAACTTCAACGTGAAGAGCGCGCGCCCGCTCCGCTTCATCGGCAACAAGGGGCACGAGATCAAGGGCGTGCGCCTCGAGAACTTCGTCGCCGAAGTCGGCGGGAAGGGCGCGCCCGTCGAGGTGGCGGGCTGCAACGGCCTCGTCTATGCGAACGTGACGGTGAACGGGAAGCGGCAGGCGGACGGCCCGGTCGCCTCCGCGCCCGGCAGCGACGCGCCGCTCAAGCGCCAGAAATCCGTTTCCCGGGAGTCCGGGGCCGAGAAGAAGGCCGTGGAGGCCCCCGCGCCGGAGAAGTCCGTCGAATGCCGCGCCCGCAAGGGCCTGCCGAACGTCCTCGCGAAGCTCAAGGCCGGCGGGACTGTGCGCATCGCGTACCTGGGCGGCAGCATCACCGAGGCGAACCCGGGCTGGCGCGCGATGACGCTCGCCTGGTTCCGCGATCGCTTCCCGCGCGCGCGGATCGAGGAGATCAACGCGTCCATCTCCGGCACGGGCAGCGACTACGGCGCCTGCCGCCTGCCGGGCGACGTGCTCGCGAAGAAGCCGGACCTGCTCTTCGTCGAATTCCGCGTCAACGGCTCGGCCGGCTACGACTACCAGAGCGTCGAGGGCATCGTCCGCCAGACCTGGGCGGCGGATCCGAAGACGGACATCTGCTTCGTCTACACGCTCTGCGAATGGATGCTGAAGGACCTCGCCGCCGGGAAGCAGACGTCCTTCGGCGCGGCGATGGAGAAGATCTGCGACCACTACGGCATCCCGTCCATCGACTACGGGCCGGAGATCACGAAGCGCCTCGCCGCGGGCACGCTGCTCTTCAAGCCGACGCGGAACGCGCTCAAGCCCGAGGCGAACCAGCATCCGGACGCGAAGAAGGCGGACGAGAACGGCGTGCTGGTCTTCTCGCGCGACGGATGCCATCCCGTGAAGGAGGGTCACGAGATCTACCGCGACGTCGTGGCGCGGTCCATGGCGGGCCGCATCTTCCCGGCCTCCGGCGCCCCGGCCGCGCATCCGCTGCCGGCGCAGCTGTCGAAGAACGCCTGGCTCGCGGCGGAGCTCGTGCCGAGCGCCGAGATTCTGAAGGGCGAGGCCTGGAAGCCCGTCGACACGGCGACGGATCCCGTCTACCGCGCCTCCTTCGGCCGGACCCACCGCATGCTGCGCGGCGGCATGTGGACGGACCGCGAAGGGACGTCCGTCACCCTGAAATGGACCGGCAACACCATCGGCTTCAGCGACATTCCGCAGTCCCGTCCCGAGCCGATGGTGCTTGAGGTCTCCGTCGACGGCGGCAAGCCGTACACGCTCGAGCGCCGGCGCACGACCGAGCCCGTCATCTATTCCCGCTTCTGGTACCTGCCCGAGCAGCCCTGGGGCGAGCACACCGCGACGGTGACGTTGAAGAAGCTGCCGGCCGGCCAGCGCTGGATCCTCGGCCAGTTCCTCGTCGTCGGGGAATTGGCGCGATGAGGCGTGCGTGGCCCGGAAGAACGGGCGCAACATCCTGACGATGGGCAAGACCTATGACGCATGAGAGAAAGGACCCCAGACCGATGAAGACTCCCACGACGCTCCTCTGGAGCGCCCTCGCCGTGGCCGCGCTCCTCCGGCCCGCCGCCGCCGAGACGAAGTTCCCGCCCCTGAAGCCCGACTGCAAGGCCGCCCTCGAGCGCCTCGTGGACGCCTCGCTGGTGAAGACGGCGAAGACGCGTCGCGTGCTGGTGTTCTACCGCTGCGAGGGCTACGTGCACGGCGACTCGATCGTCACGGGCAACGAGGCGTTCCGCCTCGCCGCCGAGCGGACGAAGGCCTTCACCGTCGATTTCTCCCAGGACTACGCGGACCTGCGTCCCGGGAACCTGGCGAAGTACGACGTCCTCGTGCTCAGCAGCACGACGGGCCTCAAGACGAAGGAGAACGCCTTCCTCGAGCCGGCGTTCGTCCAGTTCGTCGAGAACGGCGGCGGCCTGCTGGCGATCCACGCGGGCGCGGACTGCTGGTACGACGCGCCGGGCGCCGCCAACGTGGTGGGCGGCCTCTTCGCCGGGCACCCCTGGGGCGCGGGCGGCACCTGGGCCTTCAAGGTCGAGGACGCCGCGAGTCCGCTGACGCAGTGCTTCAAGGAGAGGAAGTTCAAGCAGGGCGAGGAGATCTACCAGCACAGGTCCCCGCCGCTGCACCGCGCGAAGCTGCACGTGCTGCTCTCCCTCGACATGGACGACCCCGTCACCAACGGCGTGAAGGGCAAGATCCGCCCCGAGGAGAACGACTATCCCGTCTCCTGGGTGCGTCCCTACGGCAAGGGCCGCGTGTTCTACACCTCGTTCGGACACGACACGCGCGCCTGGACGACCGAACAGACGCTGCGCCACATCTTCGCCGGCCTCGCGTTCGCCGCGGGCGACCTCGAGGCGGACATGACGCAGGCCGGCCTGGACCTCGCCGCCGTCAAGAAGATGGACGACGCGGTGCGCGTCTCCGAACTCATCCGCGACATCATTGCGCATGGCGGCAGCGCGGAGCTCGCGGCCCGCACGGTGAAGCAGGCCGAGGCGCTCGTCGCCGACCCCGCGGCGCCGGAGGCCGTCCGCCTGGGCGCATCCCGCGCGCTCCGCGGCACGTCGGTGAACGACGGGTTCTCCGCATGCGCGCCGGAGGCCGGCGCGCGACCCGGGAAAGAGGCGTCTCCATGTGGTGGACGGACGGGGTCGCTGCAGGGGAACACGCCGTGGGCCACGGCCGGGATGGATGCCGTCGCGGCGCTGAAGAAGGACCCGAACGCGTTCGCCGCGCTGGTGAAGGACCCGGACGAGCGGGTCCGCCTGGCCGTGATCGGCCGCGCGTCCCGTACACCGACCGCGATGATCGCGGCCGCCTATGCGTCCGCGCCGACGGCCCGCACGAAGGCCGCGCTGCTCGTGCGGCTCGCGGAGCGGAACGCCCCCGAGACGGCGGCGCTGGCCGCCTCCGCGCTGGGGGAGACGGACGAGACGCTGCTCCTCGCGGCCCTGGACGCGCTCCGCGCGACGGGTTCGGCCGCGGACCTCCCCAAGATCGCCGCGCTCCGCAAGGCGTCCGGCCGCGTGGGCGCGGCGGCGCAGCTCGCGCTCGCCAACCTGCGCGACCCCGCCGCCGGCCCGGCCCTGTTCAAGCTGGCCGAGACGGAGGCCGACCTGCTGGCGGTCCTCTCGAAGCGCGCGGAGTCCGCGACGCTCCCCCTGTGGAAGCCGTTCCTTCTGTCGGCGGACGCGAAGGTCCGCCGCGCGGCCTGGCGCGGCCTCCGCGGCATGGCGACGGAGCGGATGCTCGCGCCGCTGCTGGCCTGGCTGCCCGAGATCCCGGCGGCCGACGTCGAGGCCGCGACGGCCGCGCTGCGGGCGTCCGCCCGGAACGCGGACCCGGCCGTGCGCGCGCAGCGTGTCGCCGACGCCTGGAAGAAGGGCCCCGCCGTGGCGCGCGCCGCGCTCGCGCCCGTGATGGCGCTCTATCCCGACCCCGCCTTCGACGGCCTCCTCCGGGACGGCCTGAAGGAGGCGGACCGTGCGGCCCGCCGCGCCTCCGCGCAGGCGCTCGTGAACCTCTCCCCGGGCGGCGCCGACGCGCGCGCCCGCCTGCTGGAGCTCTTCCGCGCGTTCGATCCCGAGGACCGCGGCCTCGCCGCCACGAAGCTCTTCGCGGCCGCCGGCATGGACGCGTTCCCCGCGCTGCAGGGGCTCTTCGGCGACGCGGCGGCGGGCGCTTCGGCAAAGAAGGAGTACCTCGCGCTCTACGACGCCGTCCGCACCGGCGCGGCGAACGGCGGCAAGGCGCTGCCGCGCGACAAGTGGAACGCCTCCGCCGGGTTGAACGGCGACCGCGCGCGGCTCGCGCTGGACGGACGCGACGACACGCGCTGGGACACCGGGAAGCCGGCGAAGGAGGGCGACTGGTTCGCGCTCGACCTCGGCGAGTCCGTGTTCGTGTCGACGCTCACGCTCGACACGACGAAGTCCTACAACGACACGCCGGCGGGCTGCGACGTCTTCGTTTCGGCGGACGGGGCGTCCTGGGCGGGCCCCGTGGCCACCTGCGACGACAAGTCGCGCGGACGGACCACGTTCACGCTGAACGTGCCGGCGCGCCACGTGAAGTTCGTCGTGAAGGGCGGGCGTCCGGGACTGTACTGGTCCATCCACGAGATCGAGGTCGTGAGCGGCGTCGACAAGGCCCGGGTCGAGAAGGTCGGCCAGGTCGCCGCCACGCTGCGCTGAACGGTGAAAAGGAGGCAACTGAAATGAATCTTTCCCGCAGGAACTTTCTCGGCGCGGCCTCGGCGTTCTCCATCGTGCCGGCCAGCGTCTTCGGCGCGAACGCGCCCTCGAACCGCATCGTCATGGGCATGATCGGCGCCGGCCGCGAGGGCGGCATGGGCACCGGCAACATGAAGTCGTTCCTCGGCCTCGACGACGTCGTCGTGCGGGCCGTGTGCGACGTCAACGCGAAGCACCGCGCGCACGGCAAGGAGATCGTCGACCAGCGCTACGGGAACACGGACTGCGACACGTACGCGGACTTCCGCGACCTGTGCGTGCGCCCGGACATCGACGCCGTGATGATCGCGACGCCGGACCACTGGCACGCGTACGTCGGCACCTTCGCCGCGAGCTGCGGCAAGGACATCTACGGCGAGAAGCCCTTCACGCACGACCTGCGCGAGGGCCGCGCCCTCGTGAACGCGGTCGAGCGCTACGGCCGCGTGTGGCAGACGGGGAGCTGGCAGCGCGCCACCGGCGAGATGCGCCGGGCCGTCGAGCTCGTCCGCAACGGGCGGCTCGGGAAGATCGCGCGCGTCGAGGTCGGCCTGCCGGGCGGCGGCCGTGGACGGAAGAGCGTGCCGGGCACGCCCGTCCCGCGGGAGCTGGACTGGGACATGTGGCTCGGGCCGGCCCCGTACCGTGCGTTCCAGGGCGTCTACGACTGGGAGTGGCGCTGGGTGCTCGAATGGGGCGGCGGGCAGCTGATGGACTGGATCGGCCACCACATGGACATCGCCGCGTGGGGCCTGGACCGCGACCGGACGGGACCGGTGAAGTTCCAGGGCTGGGCGCCGTACGAGCCGGAGGGCATCTACGACTCCTTCAAGAGCTACCGCGTGAAGTGCACCTATGCGGACGGCCTCGACCTCACGGTCGCGGACAGCGGCAAGGTGCGTTCCGGCGCGACCTGGTACGGTGCGGACGGCAGCTGGATTTCCGTCGACCGCGGCCGGTTGAGCGCGTCTTCCGACAAGCTGCTCGAGAGCCGCGTCGAGGCGGGCGAACTGCGCTTCGAGTCGAATGGACACCAGCGCGACTTCATCGACGCGGTGAAGACGCGCGCGACGACGTCCGCCAACGCGGAGGTCGCGCACCGGTCGGCGTCCGTCGGCCACCTCTGCCAGATCGCGCTGCTGACGGGGCGGACGATCGCCTGGGATCCGGCGAAGGAGCAGATCCTCGGCGACCCCGCGGCGGCGACGCTGCTCGGGCGCAAGCCGCGCGGCGGCTGGAAGCTGTACTGAAACGGCGCGTGTAGGCAACCGGTTCGCAATCCTGTTCGCAAGTCGTCTCGCAACCCGAAACGACGCGGATGCCGACGCAATGAACCGGGCCTCTCACGCCAGAAGTTCATTGCGTCGGCATCCGGAAACGGAGTTCGGGTTGTGAACGGCCTTGTGA
>JAEDMN010000329.1 GCA_016302985.1 Kiritimatiellia bacterium
CGCTCGAATGGGAGACGGACACGGGGACGTCCGGTTACGTGTCGGCCTCGCCCGCGGGCGACAGCCTCCGCATCCCCCTCGCCGCCGACGACATGCCCCGGACGCTCACGCTCCGCGTGCGCGCGACGGGCGCGGGCACGGTCCACTCCCCGTGCGCACTCCACCTCCTCGCGTACGCGCCGGAGGTCCGCTTCGAGGGCGGGAGCGTCGTCACGGGCGCGTCCGGGGTGACGTTCGCGGTCTTCACGGAGGGCGCCGGTTCCGCGATCTCCCTGGTGGTCGACGCCGCGCGCCGCCCCCACCGGGCGCCCGCGGGGGATGACGAGCGGGACATGTGGATGCCCGAGGATTTCGCGATGCAAAGCGGCGGCTGCTCGTTCGAGGGCGACGCAACGGGCGGAACGGTCCGCGCCCCCC
Source organism: Kiritimatiellia bacterium (assembly GCA_016302985.1). GTDB lineage: Bacteria > Verrucomicrobiota > Kiritimatiellia > RFP12 > UBA1067 > RUG572. Next base: position 418 of record JAEDMN010000329.1, read on the forward strand.
GCCCCGGCGTCTACGCGCTGCCCGCGTTCGCGCTGGACATCATTCCGGGCGTACCGGCCGGGCCTTCCGCGCGTCGGACGGCCCCCCGCCGCACGGCCCGCGGCGGAGGTGGCGGCGGCACGCTCGTCGTCCTCGATCCGTCGGTCCGCTGGGGCTGCAACGGGCATGGGTGTTTCTCTTCAGGCCTGAGCTACGACTGGTCGGACGACTGCTACTACGAGGAGGAGGAGTACCCGCTCGACTCCGGCTGCCTGCGCAGGAAGTGGTACCGCGACTGGGCCGGCGGCTGGACGCACGACACGGCCTGCGAACTCGTCGTCTCGAGCGGGCTCGGGGACGGCGGCGGGCTGGTGACGACGTCGTCGGACGGTTCGTCCGGCACGGTCCTCGTGGACGGCGTCCCGGTCTGGTCCGGGAGCGCGGAGCACGTCCGCGACGGCGGGAGCTGCGGCGGTGGCGGCTACCACGAGGACTTCCTCGGCGACGGCTGCGAAAGCTGCGACAATGATTCGGACTGCGCCAACGGCAACTGCGATTCGCTCGAGGGGCCGGACCTCGGCTCGCTGAAGTTCCGCATCCCGCTCGGCGCGCCCGTGAAGGGGCAGGTCGCGGGCTTCGTCTGGTTCGCGACCGAGGAGCCGCTCGCGGTCTCGCGTTCGACCTTCGGGCTGCTTGCGCACCCGAGCGCGCATGTGACGGACATGACGTCCGGCGGGGTCCGGCAGATCCGCTGCGCCGACTCGCGCGGGCGCGACCTCGACATCGAGGACGTCGCCCATGGCGTGCGGATCACAATCCGCGAACACGCCACGGGGAAGCTCGAGCACACGTGGGAGATCGTCAACGTCGACGGCGACGACGCGCGCGTCCGCCTCCGGAAGATCAGCCGCCAGAACAACGTCATGGCGGACGAGACGTACGCGTACGCGGACGGCGACTGGACGCGCCTCGACAACGTCGCGGGCGTCTCGACGGCGCTCTCCGTCTCCCATGGTCCCTTCGACGATCCCTCCGTGCTGAAGGTCGAGACGCGCACGACGGTCGACGCGTCCGGCACCGTCCTCGCGTCCGTCTCCAGCGAGCTGAGCCGCGTCGGCGACTGCGACAACGCCGTCCTGCGCGAGACCGCCCGCGAGGAGTCCACGGGTTGGGGGACGAAGTGGTCCCGCGCCGACTACTGGAACGATCCCGCGCATTCCGGCCGCCACGGCCAGCCGCGCCTCGTGCGGGGGAACGCCCGCGCCTGGGCCTACACGGACTACGACGACCTCGGACACGAGGTCCTCCGCGTCGAGCAGCGCGGAGACGCGCCCGTGCCCGACGGCTTCCCCCACGTCGTCTCAAATGAACTCCACAATGCGGCCTGCCTCGCGAACGCCTTCGTGACGGTGCGCGACTTCACGCCGCCGGACGGCGATTCCGGGCATCCCGACGACGCGGCGAAGCTCCGCGCCGAGACGCGCTACGTCGTCCGGGACGGCGCGGCAACCCTCGTCGGCCGCACGTGGCACCGCTACGTGCGCCTCGTCCGAGACGGGTACGACGCCATCCGCCACGAGTCTTGGCGCGCGGCGACGCAGGACGCGGCTGCCGGCGACGCGTCCAATGCGTACTCCTATGAGATCGTCTACGCGGACACGGGAGCGGACACGCCGCTCCTGATGCGCGGTGCGGTCGCCGAGTCGCTCGATGCGGACGGTGTCCTCACGCAGAACGCCTACGCGCTCGCGGACGGCGTCCTGACGCAGACGTCCCGCCGGTCGTTCGGCGGCCACGCGTTCCCGACCTACGAGGTCGTCTCGCGTGACGCCGCCTATGGAACCGTGCTCCGGCGCACGACCCGCCTGACGGACGGGAACACGATCATTGCCGACGAGCAGTCGGTCTACGACGAGAAGAACCGCCTGCGCTCCACGACCTACCTCGACGGCACGTCGCTCACGAACGCCTACTCGTGCTGCCGCCTCCTGTGGAAGCGCGACCGCGAGGGGCGGAAGGTTCTCCGCTCCGCCCAGACCGGCACCGACCATCTCTACAACGCCATCGAGGACGAGTGGCTCGCCGACGTGTCGACCAACGGCATGTTCCGCGTCACGCAGCATTTCTTCGACGCCCTCGGGCGCGAGACGAACACCGTCGTCTACGCGGGCTCGACGCCGGGCGAGGCGACCAACTCCCTCGCCTCGGCGGGGAAGGCCCTCTCCTCCGAGACGACCGTCTATCCCGACGGCGACTCGGACTACGCCGTCCACACGGACGCGCGCGGGAGGGTCACGGTCCGCCGCGCCGACATCCTCGGTGACTGCGTCGAGACGGGCGAGGCGGTGTTCACGAACGGCGTTGAGGTCATGCGGACGAAGAGCCGCTCGTACTTCGGCGGCGGCTCCTCGACGCGCCGCGAGTG
>JAEDMN010000080.1 GCA_016302985.1 Kiritimatiellia bacterium
CGGCCACGTCGACCACGGTAAGACCACCCTCACGGCCGCCATCACGCACGTCCAGGCTCTCAAGGGCCTCTGCGACGAGATCAAGTACGACCAGGTCGCCAAGGCTTCCGAGAGCGCCGGTCGTCGTGACTCCACGAAGATCCTTACGATCGCCTCCTCCCACGTCGAGTACGCGACGGAGAACCGTCACTACGCGCACGTCGACTGCCCGGGCCACGCCGACTACGTCAAGAACATGATCACGGGCGCCGCGCAGATGGATGGCGCGATCCTCGTGGTTTCCGCCGTTGACGGCGCCATGCCGCAGACGCGCGAGCACGTCCTTCTCGCCCGCCAGGTCGGCGTGCCGAAGATCGTCGTGTTCCTCAACAAGTGCGACCTCATCGACGACGCCGAGATGCTCGACCTCGTCGAGATGGAAGTCCGCGACCTCCTTTCCAAGTACGAGTACGATGGCGACAACGCCCCGGTCGTCCGCGGCGCCGCCTATCCTGCCACGCAGGCCGCCTCTCTCGAGGACACGGTCAAGTGGGCGACGGGTGAAGAGAAGAAGTCCTGCGAGTGCATCACGGAGCTGATGGCCGCCCTCGACTCCTACATCCCCGAGCCCGAGCGCGAGCTCGACAAGCCGTTCCTCATGCCGATCGAGGACATCTTCTCGATCGAAGGCCGTGGCACGGTCGTCACGGGCCGCGTCGAGCGTGGCGTGATCAAGGTCGGTGAGGAAGTCGAAATCGTCGGCATCAAGCCGACGGCGAAGACGGCCGTCACGGGCGTTGAGATGTTCCGCAAGCTCCTCGACCAGGGCCAGGCCGGTGACAACATCGGTACGCTGCTCCGTGGTACGAAGAAGGAGGAAGTCCAGCGCGGCCAGGTGCTCGCCAAGCCGGGCACGATCACCCCGCACACCGAGTTCAATGGCCAGGTCTACGTCCTCACGAAGGACGAGGGCGGCCGTCACACGGCGTTCATGAAGGGCTATCGTCCGCAGTTCTACATCCGCACGACGGATGTGACGGGTGACATCGGCCTGCCTGAGGGCGTCGAGATGGTCATGCCGGGCGACAACGTCGCGATCGACGTCAAGCTGATCGCCCCGGTCGCTCTGGAAGAGAAGATGCGCTTCGCCATCCGCGAAGGCGGCCGCACGGTCGGCGCCGGCACGGTTTCGAAGATCATCAAGTAAAAACGAAGATGCGTCTTCTGTGAGATGCCTGCCCCGAGTCCTGGCCCCTAGTGGTCGGCCGGGACGAAGGGCGGGCTGATTCCTCTAAGGGCGCTTACAGTAGACGAAAGGATTTGATACCATGCCCCGCGATCTGGCTATTCTGGCGTGCACCGAGTGCAAGCGTCGCAACTACACGACGACGCGCAACAAGCGTACGATGACCGAGCGTATCGAGAAGGTGAAATACTGCCCCTTCGACCGCAAGCGTACGGTGCACAAGGAAGTTAAGTGATTTAGCGCTTCGCGTCTGCGAAGCTCCGTAGGGTAGTAGCACAATGGCAGTGCAGCGGTCTCCAAAACCGCCTATAGGAGTTCGATTCTCTTCTACCCTGCCAATTTATTTCCGAGGATGAGATGAAAGCGCTGTTGAACCGTGTAAAGGGATACCTCACTGAAGTGAAGGGCGAAGCCCGTCGGGTTTCCTGGCCGGACAAGCACGAGCTGTACGATTCGACGCTCGTGGTGATTGCCTTTATCGTCATCCTCGCAGTTACCACGCTGGTGTGTGACAAGGCCATTCAGCTGTTTATCCAGCTTGTTCACGCGGGTGCGTGAGAAAGGTCGGGCGCACATGAAGAAGGATTGGTTTGTCATCCAGACCTTGACCGGCAAGGAAGGCAAGGTCAAGGAATCCATCGAAGCTCGTGTCAAGAAGGAAGAGATGCACGAGTACATCGGCACCTGCCTCATCCCCACGGAGAAGGTGACCGAGACGAAGGATGGCAAGAAGCGCACGATCAACCGGAAGGTGTTCCCTGGTTACGTGCTGGTCGAGATGGCGCTCTACACGGGTGGAGAGGGTGCCGACACGGAGCCGCGCAAGCGGGTCGTCGTCGACCGGACGTGGCAGTTCCTGCGCGAAACGCCCGGCGTGATCATCGGCTCCTGGCTCAAGCGGCTTCCGACGCCGCTGTCGCAGGCCGAACTGGACGCAATCATCTCGACGAAGCCGTCCCAGGCCGCCGAGAAGCCGCGTCCGAAGGTTGTTTTCACCGTCGGCGAGACGGTTAAGCTTAACGAGGGCGCGTTCATGGGCTTGACGGGCCTCGTTTCCATGGTGGATCCTGACAAGGGCAAGCTCAAGGTTGAGGTTCAGGTCTTCAGCCGCAAGGTCCCTGTCGATGTCGACTACTGGCAGGTCGAGAAGCTGTCCGCCGAGGACATGGCTGCTCAGCCCCAGGCCTAGGCATCTGGTTTGCAGGCCGTTCGTACCGGTTGGGATGCCGGGAGGCTTTGCAGAAAGAGAAGGTAGCAAATGGCTAAGAAAGTCAAGGGAGTTGTCAAGCTCCAGATTCCCGCCGGCGCCGCGAATCCCGCTCCGCCCGTGGGTCCTGCGCTCGGTTCCGCCGGCGTGAACATCATGCAGTTCTGCAAGGAGTTCAACGCCAAGACGCAGAAGCAGGCCGGTCTCGTGATTCCGGTCATCATCACCGTTTACCAGGACCGCAGCTTCTCGCTGCAGTTCAAGTCGCCGCCCGCCAGCGTGCTCCTGAAGAAGGAAGCCGGCCTGGAGAAGGGTTCGGGCGTTCCGAACAAGAACAAGGTCGGTAAGGTCACCAAGGCCCAGCTCCAGAAGATCGTGGAGATGAAGAAGGCCGACCTCAACACGACCGACGTCGAAGCGGCGATGCGCATGATCGCCGGCACCGCCCGCAACATGGGCATCGAAGTCGTGGACTGAAAGGAACGCACCCATGAAGCGTAGCAAGCGTTATCAGAACACCCTGAAGGCGGCTCCGAAGAAGCCCGTCAGCATCGCCGAGGCGATCAAGTTCATCAAGGAGCACCCCGGTTCCAAGAAGTTCGACGAAACGGTCGACGTCTCCATGCGCCTGGGCGCGGACATCACCAAGACGGACACGCCTGTCCGCGGCACGGTGAAGCTTCCCGCCGGCTCCGGTAAGGACGTCAAGGTCGTCGTTTTCGCCGGTGGCGACCACGCCGAAGAGGCGAAGGCCGCGGGTGCCGACTTCGTCGGTCTCGACGACCTCATCGACAAGATCATGAAGGAAGGCTGGACGGACTTCGATGTCGCCATCGCGACGACGGAAGCCATGAAGAGCGTCCGCAAGTGCGCGCGCGTCCTCGGTCCCCGCGGCCTCATGCCGAACCCCAAGACGGGCACGGTGACGGACGATCCCGCCACGGCCGTCAAGGAGGCCAAGGCTGGCAAGGTCGACTTCCGCATGGACAAGACGGGCAACTGCTGCGTCATCGCCGGCAAGCTCTCGTTCGACGCGGACAAGATCCTGGCGAACGTGAACGCCGTCGTCGAGGCCGTCCAGGCTGCGAAGCCCAACAACGTGAAGGGCGTCTTCATCCGCTCGCTCACGATTTCCTCCACGATGGGCGTCGGCGTCCCGTGCACTCTGGCCGCCGAGTAAGGAGATTTGAACCATGAGAATCGAAAAGGTTTCCATCCTCAACGAAGTCGTCCAGCGCGTCAAGGACTCGGACTACTGCTTCATCATCAACTACGGCGGCGTCGACGTCGTGAAGATGGCCGCGCTCCGCGCCGATCTGCTTGCGTGCGACTCCCGTCTGCTGGTCGTGAAGAACACGTACCTCGCCAAGGTTGCGAAGGAGATGTCCTGGTCCGACAGCATTGAGTCGATGCTCTCCGGTCCGACCGCCATCGTGACGGGCAAGGGTGAGCCGACCGCGGTCGCCAAGGCCGTCGTGAAGTTCGTCGAGGGTTCCGATGGCCGCGCGTCCGTCAAGGGCGCCGACTACGACGGCAACATCGTCGACGCGAAGATGGTCGAGGCCCTCTCCAAGATTCCGGGCAAGAACGAGCTCCGTGCGACGTTCCTCATGCTCCTCAAGGAGCCGGCGACCCGCCTGGCCCGCGTCCTCTCCGAGAAGGCGAAGAAGGCCGAGTAAACATTCAAGGGGTGGGGTGCCACTCTCTGGCGCCCCGTCCTTTCGTAAAACAGAATCCGGCGGATGAAACACGCCGTCGGTTGAAAAAAGAAAGAAGACAAGAAAATGACGAACGAAGAGCTCATCAAGGAACTGTCGGGCAAGACGGTCCTCGAAATCAACGAACTCGTGAAGGCGCTCGAAGAGGCGTGGGGCGTTTCCGCCGCCGCTGCCGTCGCCGTTGCCGGTCCTGCCGCCGGTGCCGCTCCGGCCGAGGAGAAGACGGAGTTCGACGTGGTCCTCAAGGCCGCCGGTGCGAACAAGATCGCCGTCATCAAGGAAATCCGCGCGATCACGGGCCTGGGTCTGAAGGACGCCAAGGACATGGTCGAGGGTGCGCCCAAGACGGTCAAGGAAGGCGCCACGAAGGAAGACGCCGAGAAGATCGCGGAGCAGCTCAAGAAGGCTGGTGCCGAGGTCGAGATCAAGTAAGCGGTTCCCGTTTACGAGATTCAGAAAGGGCGTGCCGCACGGCGCGCCCTTTTTTTGCTATACTACACCGTCATGAACAAAGCGATTATCACCGTCGTCGGCAGGGACACCGTCGGGATCCTTGCCAAGGTTTGCACGTGCCTTGCGGAAAACGGAGTGAACATCCTCGACATCTCCCAGACCGTCGTCCAGGAATACTTCAACATGATGATGATCGTGGATGCGTCTTCGGCTCGGAAGCCCTTCGCGGATCTGGGCACCGAACTGGCCGACATCGGCAAGGAGATGGGCCTTCAGATCAAGTGCCAGCGCTCCGAGATCTTCGAGAAGATGCACCGGGTCTAGTTCCGGTTCCCGCGATTCCCCTTTGGACGGACGAGACATGATCAACATTAGCGAAGTCCTTGAAACCAACAAGATGATCCAGGACGAGAACCTGGACGTGCGCACGATCACGATGGGCATCAGCCTGCTGGACTGCGCCGATTCCAGCCTGGAAAGGACGTGCGCGAACATCTACGCCAAGCTCCTTCGCTATGCGGGGCGGCTGGTGAAGACGGGCGAGGACATCTCCCGCGAGTTCGGCGTGCCGATCGTCAACAAGCGCATCTCCATCACCCCGGCTGCGCTTGTCGGCGCGGCCTGCTGCCATTCGTCCGCGGACTTCGTCGAGATCGCGAAGACGCTGGACCGCGCCGCGCGCGAGCTGGGCGTCAACTTCCTGGGGGGCTATTCCGCGGTCGTCTCCAAGGGCATGACCCCGGCCGATGAGCTGCTGATCCGTTCGATTCCCGAGGCGCTGGCCGTGACGGACCGCATCTGCTCCAGCGTCAACGTGGGCTCGACGAAGACGGGCATCGACATGGACGCCGTCCGTCTCATGGGCGAGATCGTCCGCGAGACGGCCGAGCGCACGAAGGACCGCGATTCGCTGGGGTGCGCCAAGCTCGTGGTGCTTTGCAACGCCCCGGACGACAATCCGTTCATGGCGGGCGCCTTCCATGGCGTGACGGAGGCCGACGCGATCATCAACATCGGCGTCTCCGGCCCCGGCGTCGTCAAGTACGTGCTCGAACAGATTCGCGGCGCGGACTTCGAGACCCTCTGCGAGACGATCAAGCGCACCGCGTTCAAGATCACGCGCGTCGGCCAGCTCGTCGCGCAGGAGGCTTCTCGTCGATTGGGCGTGCCTTTCGGCATCATCGACCTATCCCTCGCCCCGACGCCGGCGATCGGCGATTCGGTTGCGGACATTCTCAAGGAAATCGGCCTCGAGCATCCCGGTGCGCCGGGAACGACGGCCGCGCTCGCGCTGCTGAACGACCAGGTCAAGAAGGGCGGCGTCATGGCGAGTTCCTACGTCGGCGGCCTTTCCGGCGCGTTCATCCCGGTGTCCGAGGACCAGGGCATGATCGACGCGGTGAACGCCGGCGCGCTGACCATCGAGAAGCTCGAGGCCATGACATGCGTCTGCTCCGTCGGGCTGGACATGATCGCCGTTCCCGGTGACACGCCCGCGACGTCGATTTCCGGCATCATCGCCGACGAGGCCGCGATCGGCATGGTCAACCAGAAGACGACCGCCGTGCGCATCATCCCCGTCATCGGCAAGTCCGTTGGCGACACCGTCGAATTCGGCGGCCTCCTCGGCCACGCGCCGGTCATGCCGGTCAACCGGTTTGACTGTTCGCGCTTTGTCGGGCGCAAGGGCCGCATCCCGGCCCCCATCCACAGCTTCAAGAACTAGGCCGCGCGCCGTGCGGCGCGCAGGCCCTCCGGAGACAATCCCGATGGCATTTCCCCTTCGCCGCCTACATGCGCTTCTGCGGACGCTGCTGCTGTCCTTCCTGGTCCTCGGTGCCGCTGCCTCGTGCTCCGCAGCCTGGTACTGGCCGTTCGATTTCAATCCGGACAGTACGAACAAACCTCCGCGTCTCCACCGCCTGCTGGAGAAGGCAAACGACTATATCGAACTTGCCGAGGACGAGGCTCTTTCCGGCGAAGGGGACAAGGCGATCGAGAACTATCGGCTTGCGTTGTCCGAACTCGACCGCGTGGAGGCCGAGAACCCGGAGCGTGCGGATTCCCCGGAGTTCGCCCCCCTGCGAAACAAGCGCGCGACCTGCACGGCCGCGATCGACGCCATCCGCTTCGAGCAGATCACATTGAACGCGAGGGCCGTCGCGCTGACGAACACGAAGGAGCTCGAGAAGAAATGGCGGCGCAAGCACAACCTGCTCACGCCTGAGGACATCGCGGAGGACAAGGCCGAGGAAGCCCGGAAGAAGGCCGAGAAGGATGCGAAGGCCGAGAAGGATGGAGAAGGGGACGCACAGGTTGCCCGGGAGGGCAAGGACGGAACGGCGACGCCCCGGCGGGCCGAGGACGGCGCCTCGTTCGAATCACGGCGCACGGAGGCATTGAACGCGCTTCGCCGGCAGGACTATGCGGCCGCGGACGCCCTGCTCAAGGAGTTGGCCGCCGAACGCCCGGACGATCTCCAGACCGCGCTCATGTCCGCGGCGGCGGAGGCGGGCCGGGGACGCGACCATGCCGCGCGGCGAACGTTGGAGGCCGCCATGAAGGCCCATCCCGAGTCCTACCTCCCTTGCTACAATCTCGCCAGCATCACGCTGAAGCTGGGCGAGCCCGTGGCGGAGGCGCGGAGATTCTATGAAAAGGGACGGGCGCTGGGCGGCCCCCGCAACGAGGCCCTGGAGGAGAACCTGAAATGAAGAAAGCTGCCCTCGCGTGCCTGCTGGCGACCGGCTTCCTGCTGCCGGCGGAGCCCGACACCCCCGTCGAGGTGGTGGCGGGAGGGGCGAAGGCGCCGCCCGCGCTCGGCCTCGAATCGACCGCGGACGAAGTGCTGCGCGTCTGCCGTGCCATGCTCCCCGTGCGGCCCGTCGAGCTGAAGGGGTCCTTGATCCGCCGCAACCGCAAGGGCATCGTCTCCAGCGAGCACGACTACCGCCTTGTCATGCGGCGCGGCGCGGAACTCTCTCTGCTCACAATCCGGCTGATGCGCCACGGCGAGACGAACGAGGTTGCCTCGGTCACGATTTCGCGGAAAGAGGGTTCGTCGCCCGTCATCCGTCTTACGTCCGCAGGCTCGGCTGAAGAGGAGATCGTCGGTTCGCCGCTGGCGCGCGTGCTGGACACGGACGTGACCTGGCTGGACCTGACGTTCGACTTCCTGTGGTGGAAACAAGCCGCTTACGAGGAGTCGCGCGAAGGAGAGAGCATCCACGGACAGAAGTGCTCGGTCATCCTCGTCAAGCCCGACGTGCCGGTCGATGGCCTGTCCGCCGTCCGCCTCTGGGTCGACAAGAAGACGGGCTGCCTGATGCAGGCGGAACAGGTGGGAACAGATGGCAAGCCCCTCCGGCGTCTCTGGGGAACGCGCGTCAAGAAGTTCGACGGCAAGTGGATGGCGTCTGTGATCGAAGTCGAGACGGAAGGTGTCCGCCACCGCACGAAGATCACGGTTGACGGCGTCACGGAGCTTTGAGCCGCGTTCTGCCCTTGACCGTCCGCACCATCGGGGATAAAATATCAGACCATAGCAAGGAGAATACTGCGAAATGAAGAAACCCGTTAAAATCGCGCTGGCGGTTCTCATCGGAATCGTCGCGCTGGTCCTGATCGCCGTCCTTTCCATTCCGCTCTGGTTCGGCCCGACCGCTGCCGCCGTGGCACGGAAGGCCGTGCCTCTGTACACCGGCTGCGACTTCAAGATCGAGAGCATCTCCTTCAATCCGTTCTCCGGGAAGTTCGACATCGTCGAGGCGCACCTTTCCAACCCGAACGGCTACGACGCTCCCGAGGCCTTCAGCGTCTCGACGGTCCATGTCGACGTGGTGGTCGGTTCGCTCCTCTCGGACACGATCCATATCCGCGACATCACGATCGAGAATCCCTTTGTCAGCTACGTGTTCGATGACGCGGGCTCCAACAACTTCGAGCGCATCGTCGCGTACGCGAAGGGCAAGCTCGGCATTTCCGAGAAGCAGGACGCCGAGACGGCCGACGAGAAGAAGACCGAGGAAAAGAAGGACGAGGGCGCCGGCAAGAAGGTTATCATCGACCGCCTGGCCATCAACGGGACGCAGGTCAAGTACCGCATGCTCACGCTTCCCATCCCCGTCCCCACGCTCACGGACATCGGCAAGAAGTCCAATGGCGCCACTTTCTCCGAGGCCGTCAACTCCGTCTGGGAGAAGATGCAGGGGTCCTTTACCTCGATCGGCTCCGGCCTCGGTTCCGCGGCCAGCGCGCTTGGCGACGGCGCGACGAACGCGCTCAAGGGCGCGGCGAATCTGCTGGGCAGCGGCAAGGACGGCGCAGCCGGGGGTGCGAAGGCCGTTTCCGACGGCGCGAAGGACGCCCTCAAGAAGGTTGGCAACCTTTTCGGCAAGTAAGATGTCGATGAAGGGGAAGACGGTTCATCTGGTCGGCATCGGTGGCGTGGGCATGAGCGCCCTCGCCCAGGCCTTCTTGGACGCCGGCTTCGCCGTCACCGGGGCCGACCGGTCTCTAGGGTCCGGGGACGGCCCGCGGACGCCGGTTCTCGTCGCGCTTGAGCGCCAGGGTGTCCGGCTGTATCCCGACGACGGGACGGGGGTGGATGCACAGACGTCGCGCGTCGTCGTCTCGACGGCCGTCGAAGAGACCAACGCGGGACTGCGCCGGGCGCATGCGCTCGGCATCCCCGTGACCCATCGCGCCGCGGCCCTGGCCGAGCTGTTGTCCTCACGGCGCCTCGTCGCTGTGGCGGGCACCTGCGGCAAGTCCACCGTGACCGCGATCCTCGGGCATCTCCTCGCCTGCTCCGGCTTCGACCCGCTTGTTGTCAATGGCGCGCAGATCGTCGGCTGGGACGCGGGCGGCACGCGCGTGGGGTCGACCCGGAAGGGCGCCGGCGAATACGCCGTGGCGGAGGTGGACGAGAGCGACAAGTCGCTTGTCGCCTTCAAGCCCCATGCGGCCATCGTCACGAACGCCTCCGCGGACCACTACTCCAAGGAGGAGATGGACGAGGTCTTCGACGCTTTCGTCCGGGATGTTCCCGGCCCCGTCGTCGATGGCCGGCGCGAAGCGATCGTGCCGTCGGACGTCGCTCGCGCGATTCCGCTTCCGGGCGAGCACAACGCGGTGAATGCCGAGTGCGCGTTGCGCATGGCGCGCGCACTCGGCGCGGACCCCGTCGCGCTCGCGGCGGCTATCCGGACCTTTCCCGGAGTGGACCGCCGCCTCCAGCGCGTGGGCGACTGCCTGGGCGCGGCCGTGTACGACGACTACGCGCACAACCCCGAGAAGCTGCATGCGATGCTGACGACGCTGCAGGCCGCCTTCCCGAAGGGCGTCGCCGCCGTCTGGCGTCCGCATGGGTATGCGCCGCTGCGGAAGATGATGGACGCGCTGGCGGAGATGTTCCGCGCGACGCTGCGTCCGCAGGACTTGCTGCTGCTCTTGCCGGTCTACGACGCCGGTGGCACGACGGACCGTTCCGTCAATTCGGATGCGCTCGCGGCGAAGCTCGCCGACGCGCCCGTTCGTCTCGTGCAGGATCTTCAACAGGCGGAGGAAGTTCTCCGCGCGCAGGCACCGGCGTGCGGTGCGCTTGTCGCGTGCGGCGCACGCGATCCGGGACTCCCGGTTCTCGCACGCCAGCTCGCTGGAAAGGAATGAAGACGATGAAGACGAAGCTTGTGTTCGCGCTTGCCGCCGTACTCGCGGCGGCCCCGTTCGTCGCGGCATCCGCCGCCCAGGATGAGAAAAAGGACGCCGCCGCGGAACAGACGGACGGCCCTACGCCCGAGCAGCTGAAGGCCCGGAAGGCGAAGAGGCCCAGCTACACGAAATTCGCGGACGCAAAGGCCGCCGCCGAGAAGTGCGGACTCCCCCTGCTGGTCGCGGCCCTCCCCGACCTGTCCGGTCCCCAGGGCGCCGGCATCGCGATGCTGAAGCAGAAGGTCCTGAACAACAAGGACTTCATGAAGGACTTCGCGGCGCGGAACTGCGTGTTGGCGTTCATGAAGATCAAGCCCGACAGCAAGAATCCGAAGGTCGTCGACACGAGGCCGATGAAGGAGCCCGAACTCAAGTTCATCGAGAACTTCGCCGTCAACAAGCAGATGATCGCGAGGGCGAAGCAGCAGAAGCAGGATGAACCCAAGTACACGGACATGAAGTTCTACCCGGCCATCATCTGCATGGACTCCAAGTGCGAGAAGGAACTGTTCCGTCTGGCCAGCTACGACAAGGACGGTGGCTTCGGCGTCTGGCTGTCGCAGGTCGTGGACATGTTCCGCTCGGCCGGCATCGAGCCCGTCCTCTCTCCGCGCGTCACCAAGATCGTCGAGAACCCCGACGATCCGAAGAAATGGAAATAGTCCGATGCCCGAAATGCAGTCTTTCGTCTACCCGAAGTGCAGACTCATGGCGGGTCTGGGAAACCAGGCCCTCCTTGACATGCTGCTGGCGCGCTTCAACGCCCAGGCCGTCGACGACGTCCGCCTCTCCGAGACGAGTGGCTGGTCGTCGAAGCTGACCACGCTGGCCGCTGAGACGTCCGTCGCCGGGAAGGGCACGTACCGCGGGCGCGAAAAGCGCACCCTGACGTTCGCCCCTTCGAAGAAGCCTGGCTGGTGGATCCGCCGGACGGACATCCCGGAGCAGCTCGACACGGCCGTCGACATCGCCAATCTCTGGGAGTCCGCGGGACGCCTCGTCCTGCGCAGCGGCTCCCCGCACAACTATCTGCGGATGGTCGAGCACATCATCGCGCTCAAGGCCGGACTCGGCCTTGACAACGTCGTGCTCAAGACGAACTCCGGCGACCCGCCCCTGTTCGACGACTCCTCTCTCCCGATGGTCGAGGCCGTCCAGAAGGCGGGCATCGTCGAGACGGATGCGGACGCCACGTACGTCACGGTGAAGGAGCCGATCGCGTTCTGCCGCCCCCAGGGGAAGAAGTGCGACAACGGGGACTTCCTCCTGTTCATCCCCGACGACGGTTCCCGGCGCCTCCGCCTCGACGTGGCAATCAACTGGAACACGGTCATCGGCAACCAGCGCATCGTCTTCGACGTGACGCCGGACACGTTCAAGTACGGGTCCTACGCCCGCACGAACGCGACGCGGCAGCAGTTCCGCTATGTGAAGCTCTTCGGCTGGACGCGCGCCGACTGGCGCCACCTCGGCTACGACATGAACAACATCCTCATCCATGGCGACCGTTGGTACGGGACGCCCCGCTTCGAGCTGAAGCCGGAGGAGGAAGGCAAGCCGAGCAAGTTCCTGGAACCCGTCTGGCACCGCGCCACGCTCGACCTGCTGGCCGCGCTTGCCCTGACGGGCTCCGACCGCTTTGTCGGCACCGTGGTCAGCTACCGCGCCGGCCACACGCAGGACTGCGACGCCGTCCGCGCGCTCTACCGCAACGACCTCCTCGTCCGCGCCTAGGCCATGGAGGCGGGGGGAGAAGGTCGGTTCATACCGCGTCGTTCGCCTCCTCGGGCGGGGCGGAATGTCCGAACTGAGGAAGCTCAGGATCGCTGAGCAGGGCAGGGTGGCGCACTTTCAGAGCATGGGCTTCTTTCTCGACCTCCCCCGCCACGACGTCCATCATCGTGTTCGACACGCTCGCCACGCCCCGGAATGTCGACCCCTCGGGCTGGGGACAGGAGGACGTGCTGGGCCTGCTGAAATACGAAAAGCAGGCTGCCGATCCGTTGCGAATCGCCATTCCCTGGAAGGATGAGAAGCTGTGGGTGGTCAGCCGCAAGGGTACGGACAGACGAATCGCGGTCACCGGGGACTTTGCCGATTGGTCCTATGCCATCCGCCTCGTCGTCGGTCCGGAGATCGAGAAGATCACGCGCGAGAAGCTCGGCGCGGCGAAGAAGTCGGGACGTTTGGTCCCGATGGAGGTCTTCCCCGAGACGCCGCAGGCCCTGCTGAAGCGTGTGGCCGAGCTGGCCGCCGGCAGCGACGAGGCCGTGTGGAAGGAGCTGATCGGGCTCTACGCGCCCGCGCTGAGGATCTTCGTCCGTCTGACCGCCCCCTCTCTGCCGGAGGCGGACGTCGAGGACGTCGTGCGCATGGTCCGCCGCCGCCGTGCGCATGGTCCACAGCCGGGTCGAGCGGATGGTCGCCGCCATCGAGGAGCCCCTCTTCCGCTAATTCCCTGATTCTCTCGTATGCGCATCGCGGGCCTTCTGGTGGCCCTCCTCCGCGTTCGCCTGGACCGCTCCGAGGCGAAATCTGAAGTCCCACAGGAGCGAGTCAGACGCCCCCTCGGCGTTCGCCTCGGATCGCTCCGAGGCGAAATCCGAAGTCCCACAGGACC
>JAEDMN010000330.1 GCA_016302985.1 Kiritimatiellia bacterium
TCGTGGAATGAGATTCGCAGAAACGCGACGGCCTTCTCGAAGCGGTGGAAGTCGGCGTTTGACGAGAAGTCCCAGGCGCAGTCGTTCCTGAAGGAGTTCTTCGAGGTCTTCGGCGTCGATACCGTCCGGCAGGCGACCTTCGAGCACCGCGTGAAGTTCGCGGACGGCTCGCAGGGCTTTGTCGACTGCTTCTGGCCCGGGACGATTCTCGTGGAAATGAAGTCGAAGGGCAAGGACCTCGACGCGGCCTATGTCCAGGCGATGGACTACGTTCGCGCGTTGCCCGATTCCTCGACCCTGCCCCACGCGCTCGTCGTTTCCGACTTCCAGAGGTTTCGCTTCTACGATCTCACGAAGGACAACGCGCTGACGACCTTCAAACTCGCCGACCTTCGCAAGTACGTCACGCTCTTCGGTTCGATGATCGGCGGCGTGTCGGAGGAGATTCGCGAGCAGGATCCTGTGAACCGCAAGGCCGCCGAGAAGATGGCGAAGCTCCATGACGCGCTCAAGGACATCGGCTATCGGGGACGCGAACTTGAGGTCTATCTGGTGCGGCTTCTCTTCTGTCTCTTCGCGGAAGACACCTTGATCTTCCGGCCGGACCAGTTCTCGAACTTCATCAGGGAGAAGACCGCGCCCGACGGCAGCGACCTTGCGATGCACATCGCCGAACTCTTCCAGGTGCTGAACACGCCGCCGGAGAAGCGTCTTTCGATCCGCGACGAGGCGGTCGCCGCGTTCCCCTACGTGAACGGCAACCTCTTCGGCGACATGCTGTCCATTCCCGCGTTCTCCGCCGCGATGCGCACCGCGCTCCTCGACTGCGGGGTGCTGGACTGGTCGAAGATCTCGCCCGCCATCTTCGGCGCGATGTTCCAGGGCGTGATGGACGAGAAGAAGCGCCACGACATCGGGGCGCACTACACGAGCGAGGAGAACATCCTGAAGCTGATCCGCCCGCTCTTCCTCGACCGTCTGCGCGAGGATTTCGACCGGATTTGCCTGATCGTCGGTCCGTCCAGGCGTCAGAAGCTGATCGCCTTTCACGACCGACTTGCCGCGCTGACGTTCCTCGACCCGGCTTGCGGCTGCGGTAACTTTCTTCTGATTGCCTATCGCGAGCTGCGCCGCCTGGAGATGGATGTCCTGATGGAGCTTCATAAGGACGACCCGAGCGCGTTCCTGGATGTCTCGCAGCTTTGCAAGGTGAACGTCTCGCAGTTCTACGGCGTCGAGATCGAACAGTTCCCCGCCGAGGTCGCGAAGGTCGCCCTCTGGCTCATGGATCACCTCTGCAACCTCGAAGTCGCCGATCGCTTCGGCCAGTACTTCGCGCGTATTCCGATCAAGGCGACGCCGCACATCGTCTGTGCGAATGCGCTGACGAACGATTGGGGCGAGTTGTTTTCAGATACAACCTTTAACTACATCTTCGGCAATCCGCCGTTTCTGGGGGCAATGTGGATGTCCGCCGAGCAGAAGAGCGACATGGCGTTCGTCTTCGGTGCAAAACAGAAGATGCTCGGCGAGCTTGATTTTGTGACGGCGTGGTTCAAGAAAGCGAGTGACTTCATTAGGGGGACGCCTACGCACTGCGCTTTTGTCGCGACGAACTCAATCACTCAGGGGCAATGTGTGCCCATTCTGGGCCATGCGCTTGCTATTGAAATTGATTTTGCCTATCGCACATTCAAATGGCACAACGAGGCGAAGGACAACGCGGCCGTTCATTGCGTCATCATTGGCTTCCATGCTGCAGAGAGCGGCGGCCTCGTCGAGGCCGCCCTACCTGGCGCGGATGGTAGGGCGGTTTCGATGAAACCGCCGCAAACCGTCAAGCAAATCTACGATGGCGACAAGGTGATTCCGGCGAAGCAGATCAACGGCTATCTTATGGATGCGCCGAATGTGATCATCGAGAGCCGCTCGACTCCAATCTGCGACGTGCCGCCGATGAATTTTGGCAATATGCCGCGAGATGGTGGAAACCTTATCATTGAAGATGAGGATTACGAGACGTTTGTTTCCGAGGAGCCCCAAGCTGAACCTCTTATACGTCCGCTTCTCGGAGCGGAGGAATTCCTTAACCGAAAGAGGCGATACTGCCTTTGGTTAGAGGGCGCGAGTCCAGCTTTGCTCGCGAAGTGTCCTCGCGTCAAGGATCGGATAGAGAGGTGTCGCGCGATGCGACTCGCGAGCAAGGCATCCTCCACGCGCAAGTTCGCCGCCACGCCGGGGCTCTTCTGTCAGATCACGCAACCGGAAGGGAAAGACTATATTGCTGTTCCGCGCGTGTCGTCCGAACGGCGTGAATATGTTCCGATCGGCTTTCTGACGGCGGAAACGAAGGTTACGGATTTGTTGCAGATCATTCCCGAGGCGACGCTCTACCACTTCGGCGTCCTCACCTCGCGGATGCACAATGCGTGGATGCGGGCGGTGTGCGGGCGGCTGAAAAGTGACTACCGCTACTCGAAGGATGTGGTGTACAACAATTTCATCTGGCCGCGGAACGTTAGTGGAGCATCGGAAGAATCGGAGTTGATCAAAAATCAGATCGAGTGTGCCGCGCAGATGATTTTGGACGTGCGGCAGAAATACCTTGATGCCGATCCGGCCTGTACGCTGGCGATTCTCTACAATCCCGAGACCATGCCGCCCGATCTCCTGAAGGCGCACCGGCATCTTGATGCGCTCGTTGACAAGGCCTACGGCAGGAAATTCGCGAACGACGCCGAGCGTGTCGCCCACCTCTTCGACCTTTACGCGGCAGCTGTGAAAGGGTGAGG
>JAEDMN010000331.1 GCA_016302985.1 Kiritimatiellia bacterium
GGAGCACCCGGCGGGGCTTGGGGCATCTGAGTCTTGCACGGAGCACCCGGCGGGGCTTGGGGCATCTGAGTCTTGCACGGAGCACCCGGCGGGGGCTTGGGGCATCAGAGTCTTGCACGGCCGCTACGCCAGGTTGGCCGTCGCGACGACGTCGACGCCCGTCCCGGCGACATCCGGGACGATCACGTCGCCGATCTTGACCGGCAGCTGGACCGTCGTCTGCGAGAGCGCGAAGAGGACGTCGTTGATCTTCGCCTTCGGCACGGCGGTCTTCGTCTTCACCGGCAGCGGCTTGCGCATGCCGGCGACGCGGACGAGCCCCGTCACCATGCGCGTGGGGTTCACGAGCTCGGCCTTGCCGTACGCCTCGCCGCGGGGGCAGGCGTGCCCCGTGACGACGACGTCGTCGCCGTTCTTCTCCACGTCCAGTTCGCAGCCCTTCGGACAGTTGATGCAGATCATCTTCATGGTGCCACCTTTCCTCCATTCACCTTCTACCTTCTACTCGCGGCGTACGCCGCGGCGCTGCGGCCGGCGATTTCGGCGTCGCGGCTCACCCAGTCCACGAGGTCGTACACGCGCACGACGTTGCCGGCGGCGAAGACGCCGGGGAGGGTCGTCGCCATCTCGGGCGTGACCTTGGGTCCGCGCGTCCTGGGGTCGATTTCGGCGCCCGCCTTCTTCGTGAGCTCGTTCTCGGGGATGAGTCCGCAGGAGAGGAGCAGGGTGTCGCAGTCGAAGTGGATCTCGGTGCCGGGGATCGGCTTGAGGGCGTCGTCCACCTGACTGACCTTGACGCCGGTCACGTGGTCGCGGCCCTCGACGTCCGTCACCGTGTGGTGGAGCAGCAGCGGGATGTCGTAGTCGTTCAGGCACTGCACGACGTTGCGCATGAGGCCCGAGCTCTTCTTCATGATTTCGATGCAGGCCAGGACCTTCGCGCCGGAGAACGTGAGGCGGCGGGCCATGATGAGGCCGATGTCGCCGGAGCCGAGGATCACCACGCGCTTGCCCGGCATGATGCCGTCCATGTTCACGAGGCGCTGGACCGTGCCGGCCGTGTAGACGCCGGCGGGGCGCGTGCCCGGGGTCATCAGCGCGCCGCGCGGACGCTCCCGGCAGCCCATCGCCAGCACGACGCTCTTCGTGCGGTAGACCTTGAGGCCGCCGCGCGGACTCATGGCGGTCACGTGGATCGGGGCGCCGCCCTGGATGTCCAGCACCATCGTGCCGCAGACCATCGGGATGCCGAGCTCCTGCGCGCGGTCGATGAAGCGCTGCGCGTATTCGGGACCCGTCAGCTCCTCCTTGAAGCGGTGGAGTCCGAAGCCATTGTGGATGCACTGCTGCAGAATGCCGCCCGGCGCGTCGTCGCGCTCGATCACGAGCACATTCGCGGCGCCCGACTCCTTCGCGGCGATGGCCGCCGCGAGGCCCGCGGGACCCGCGCCGATCACGAGCACGTCGAGGTCGCCCGTCTGGCCGGCGGCCTGGCCGTGCGCCTGGCGGAGCTGCTTCGGGGCGGTCTTGCGGGAGACGAGGAAGGCGTCCGGCGGCAGGCCGAGCTCCTGGCCGAGGATCTCGATCAGGCGCGGCGTGCAGAAGCCGCCCTGGCAGCGGCCCATGCCGCTGCGCGTGCGGCGCTTGACGCCGTCGAGTGTGCGGGCGCCGACGCGGGCCCGGATGGCCGCGCGGATCTCGCCCTCCGTGATCTCCTCGCAGCGGCAGATGACGCGGCCGAAGGACGGGTCGCGCGCGACGAGCTCGGCCAGGGCCTCGGGCTTCATCTCGCGCGTCTTCGGCCACCAGCTGACATCCTGGGAGATGAGGGACGGATTCCTGCGGGACGCGCCAAGCTTCGCCGCCACGCGCTCCGCCATCCAGACGCCGATCGCCGGCGCGGAGGTGAGGCCGGGCGACTCGACGCCGACCGCGTTGAAGAAGCCCGGGGCGTCCGGCGCCTCGCCGAGGATGAAGTCCCCGACCGTCGTCTCGTGGGCGCGGAGGCCCGAGAACTCGGTGATGACCTTGCCGAGCGGGAGGTTCGGGTACGTGCGGCGCGCGCCGGCCTTGACCTTCTCGAGGCCCGCGTACGTCGTCGCCTTGTCCTCCTTGTCGCCGATGTCCTCGGCCGTCGGGCCGACGATCACCGTACCGTCCACCGTCGGGGAGACGAGGATGCCCTTGCCCATCTTCGAGGGCACCTGGAACATCGTCGCGGCGAACGTGCCGTCCTCGTCCTTGTCGAGCATCAGGTACTCGCCGCGGCGGGCTTCGATGCTGTACTTCGTCGCGCTGACGAGGTTGTTCAGCTCGTCGGAGTGGATGCCGGCCGCGTTGACGACGGCCTTCGCCTCGAACGCGCGCCCGTCCGCGCAGGCGATGCGCCACGGCGGGGCGGCGTCCGGCTTCGTCAGGGACTGGACCTTGGCGATGCCGACGACCTTCGCGTCGAAGGAGAATTCGACGCCGTTCGCGGCCGCGTTCTCGGCCGTGCGGAAGGTGAGCTCGTAGGGACAGCAGATGCCGCCCGTCGGCGCCCAGAGCGCGGCGACGGCCTCGGACGACACGTTCGGCTCACGGCGGCGCAGCTCCTCCTGTCCGATCAGCTCGACCGGCACGCCGTTCTTCGCGGCCTTCTGCACGAGGTCGCCGAGCGCGCCCTTCTCCTCGTCGTTGAACGCGAGGACGAGCGAGCCGTTGCGGCGGAACGGGACCTTGAGCTCGCGGCAGACATCCTCGAACATCTGGTTGCCGAGCACGTTGAACTTCGCCTTGTTCGTGCCCGGC
>JAEDMN010000003.1 GCA_016302985.1 Kiritimatiellia bacterium
GGCTGATCGCCGCTGTCAACCTTGGCGGCGACTCGGATTCCATCGGGGCGGTGTTCGGGCAGATCGCCGGGGCGTACTCTGGCTTCGATGCGATTCCCGACCGCTGGGTGAAGGCGGTCAAGACTTGGCGCCAGGTTGATGAACTCATCGAGGGTTTTCTCGATGCTTTGGATCGCTGATTCCGCTATGAGAAACGACCATGTTGTGAGCCATTGCGTCAGCTTGACAGGCACGGATTGTAGATGGTAATATTCCGCCAGATTAATGGCCTTTGTCCTGGGAATTGACTGGAGAACGGCGTGGAGCCATCCGGCGTTTAACACCTCAACAAGTCAGGATCAATATGAATACGCTCAAGTGCACGATTCTTGTTCTCTCGGCGATGGCCCTGCAGGCCGCGTGCGCGGAACGGCTGACCTATGCGGGACCGAACGGAGGGACCTGGCACGCCGCCGGCGTCTGGCGCAACGAGGCCGGCGCATCCGTCAGCTGGACGGACGGCGCGACGGCCGTCGTGGGCGACGTGGACCTCGTCCTGAACGCGAACGCCGTGGCCGAGGGATTCGACTGGACGCCCGCCGCGCGGCGCATGCTGACGGGCTCCGGACGGCTCTCGATCGGGGCCGGCGGCCTCGTCAACGGCGGGGCGTTTGAAGCCAACTTCTCCAATGTCGGCGGCCTCCATCTGACCGTGGACCAGACCTGGACGTCACGGGCGACCTCGGGCGCGGGCATGATCTGCCTCGACGGCCAGCATCCCGTGACGACGGCGGAGGGCGTCACGGTGACGGTGACGGAGCGGACCCAGCTGCGCTGGAACGCGCGGGCCGCGCTGCCCGCCACGACCACGTTCCACGTCGTCGCCCCCGCCTACATCTCGTTCTCGTCCGGGAACGCGGCCTTCGGCAGCCCGACGGTCATCCTGGACGGCAACGGCAATCGGCTGTCCTTCGGCAACCGCTACGACCAGAAGAACTGCATCGACGGCGTCCTGGCCTCCGTCCTCCATCTCCGCAACGGCGCGGACATGGTCTTCGTCCCCGGCTACGCCACGCAGCTCGGCATTCCGCGCATCGTGGTGGACGGCACGCCGGCCGCCGGCGACACGTCCTCGATCTACGGCGCGGCCGACACGTCGCTGACCCGGTCGCAGACGGTGGTCGACGTCGCGTCGGGCTGCTGTCTGGACTTCTCCCTGACCTGTGCGGAAAAGGACGTCTCCGCGTCCTTCGTGAAGACGGGCGAGGGGTTGATGAAGCTCCAGTCCGCGAAGGCCGTCTTCACGGGCGGCGTCGACATCCGCGCGGGCACGGCCGAGATTGCCTCGGTCGCAGGCGCGGGCACGGGACCGGTTGCGGTCGCGTCCGGCGCCACGCTTGCGCTCACCGCGGCCGGCACGCTGCCGAACGCCGTCTCGGGCGCCGGCACGCTGATGCGTTCCGGCACGGGCCTCCTGGAACTGACGGGCGACGTCTCGGGCTTCTCCGGCGACATGGCGCTCGTGTCCGGTACGCTGCGTACGCCGCTGCTGGGGCGTTCGGTCGCCTTGTCCGAGGGCGCGGCCTGGGCGGTCACGGGCGAGCATGCCTACGAGATTGATATCGCGCCGCGCCTCGCCCCCGACTCGGCCGGCACGGTGCTGGCCGGTGCGGGCGGAACGTGCGAGGTCGAGACGCTGGACGCCGCATCGCCTGTGAAGCTGGACGCGGAGAAGGGCGGTCTGCTGCACGCCGACGCGCTCGTGGGCGCGGGCTGGACGAAGTCCGGCGACGGCGACGTGCGCATCGAATCCCTTGCCCGCTACACGGGGACGACGCTCACCGTTTCGGCGGGCGTGCTCCAGTTCGCCTCGCCCGCGGTCATCCCCGCGGGGTGTACCGTCCTGACGGACGGCGACGGCATCGTCCAGTTCGACGTCGTAGAAGGGTACGACGCGTCGAAAATCGGCGGCACGCAGGCCGTCGCGTTTGCCGACGGGGTCTCGACGACCGTGGACACCTCGTCCCCGGACGGCGTCCCGGGCCGGCTGTCCGTGGCCGAGGGCCGGACGCTGAACGTCACGAAGCTGACGGGAACCGGTGACTTCTACAAGCGGGGCGCAGGCACGCTTTGCCTTTCCGGCGCCGAGGCGTTCGCGGGACGCATCTACGTGCTCGGCGGCAAGCTCGAGATCGTCGGCGATGCGGGCGTCAACGACATCGTGGTCTCGAACGGTGTCTGTTCCGCCGTCGGTTCCGGCACGGTGCTGCGCAACACGTTCAAGGTCCATGGCGGCGTGCTGCAGGCCGACGCAGGCGGTTCGCTGGGCGCGGGAACCCTGACGCTCACGTCCGCCGGCACGGTGTGCGTGACGAATGGCGGCACGTTCGGCTGGAGCGCCCTCGCGGTTTCCGCCGGCACGGTGCGGGTCGCGCAGGGGGGCGTCGTCGCCACGACGGCGCTGACGACGAAGCCCGGCGGCACGCTGGCGGTTGTCGATGGATCCGGGATTTCGGCGGCGCTGACGCTGTCGGGCGGCGCGCTGTCCTTCGAGTCCGACACGGTTCTCGCCGTGCCCGTGACGCAGACCGCGACGACGGACATCCGGGTCGCGGACGGCAAGGTCGCGACGCTGACGGGGCTCTTCACGAACGAGGGCGGCAAATGCCAGCCCAAGGGCCCCGGCGAACTCGTCTTCGCGGGCGGCGGTTCCTTCCTGCCGGCCAACGCGGAGCTGTTCGTGCAGGGCGGCACCGCGACGATCGCCACGAACGACTTCACGTTCGGCGCCTATTTCGGTGTGGAGAACGCGGGCAAGATGCTCCGTGTGACGGATGGCGCGAAGGTGACGGCGCAGGGTGACGGGAAGGGGCTCCACATCGGCACGGGCAAAGACATCGAGAGCGTTCTGGAGGTTTCGCGGGGCGCGGAGGTCGAGCTGCAGGCGGGCATCCACACGCAGCTGGGCGCCGGGGCCGACGCCATCGGACGCATCCGCGTGGTCGACGGCGGCGTGTTTCGCCATCTGTCGGACCAGTATTTCAGGCTGTCCGCCAGTGGCGGGACCCGTTCCAGCGTGGAGGTGCGCGGTGGCACGTTCCAGACGACGCAGCCGCTGACGAAGGGGAGCGGGACGTCCGCCGAGGTCGTGTTCGAGAACGCCACGCTGGTCGTGGGCGCCGGCATGACGCTCGTCGGCGCGAACATCACGGGCACGGTCGCCGGCGAGAACACGCTCGACGTGGGCGGGTACGCCGTCGCGCTCGACGGCGCCTGGTCGGGCGACGGCTCGCTGGCGGTGACGGGTGCGGGCGGGACGTTCGCCCTGGCCGCGTCGCAGCCGGACTGGACGGGCGCACTGTCCGTCCAGGGCGCCGGTCTCGCGCTTGGGGCGGACGTCGATCTCGCGAACGCATCCGTCTCGGTGTCCGGCGGCGAGATCTCCGTGGCGTCCGGGCGGGCGTCGCTGCCGCTCCTTGCGGGCGCATCCGCCGTGAAGTCCGGTGGGGGGACGCTGCAGATTTCGGCCGTGGACGATCCTGCCTTCGAACTGGTCGTCGAATCGGGCGCGGTGCAGGTCGTGCCCCGCGCGAAGCTGCGTCCCGCCGGCGTGCCCGCGGCCTGGCTGGACGCGACGGTCGCCGCGTCCTTCACGAAGAGCGGCAACGCGATTTCCCAGTGGGCCGACCGCCGCGGCGCGGGCCATTCCTTCTACGCGAAGCAGGTCCGGAACGCGCCCGTCTACAATGCGGACGGCTTCGACGGGCGTCCGTTCGTGGACTTCGGCATCATGGCGGACTCCGCCAAGGGCCGTTCCGGGGACAACCGCATGCTGGAGTTCGGGGCGGATCAGACCAACATCCGCACGGTGTTCTGGATGGTCGGCAGCCGCAACGGCGGCGGCTTCCTGCTGGGCGACACGCACGTCGACGGCAGCGCGCGCTGCTTCCACCGGTCCGCCGGCCCGGACACGACCTACGGCGCCGTGCCGTCGGATCCCCTCTGGCACAGCGGCGCGGATCGCGGAGGCTGGGTCAAGGGCGGTACGACGTGGCTGAACGGACAGGTGGTCGATGGCACGAAGACGGGTCTGAGCGGCGGGTGGGACCTGGTCGGGTGGCGGCTTTCCGAAGCCGACGACGCGGCCAACCGCACGCCGACGGCGATCTGGCTCGCCTCCTGCTACAACGACGCGGGCGGGCGTCTGAACGGCGGACAGGACCTCGCGGAAATCCTCATCTACACGAACCGGCTGACGGACGCCGAGGTCCGTGCGACCCAGCGCTACCTGGCGGACAAGTGGCTGCCTACGAACGCGGCGAA
The DNA here is from genome assembly GCA_016302985.1 of Kiritimatiellia bacterium. GTDB lineage: Bacteria > Verrucomicrobiota > Kiritimatiellia > RFP12 > UBA1067 > RUG572. The sequence goes on from JAEDMN010000003.1 coordinate 4,303, forward strand.
CCGCGTCACGTTGAGCCGGCTCGTCATGCGGGGCGCCGACACGTCCTTCACTTCGCCGTCGGGCGTGCCCGTCTTCGTCGGGGAGGTCCTGGTCGAAGGCACGGGCGTCACGGTGCGCGGCGTCGAGGCCGGACCGTCGGACCAGGTCGTGCTGGGCACGGTGCACGTTGCGTCCGGCGCGGAGTGGGACGCCGCGGGATTCCGGGGCACGGAGGTGACGAACGTCGCGTTCGAGGCGGACGCGGTCGTCTGCGCGACGGTCGACGCGCAGGGACGGTCCGAAGGCCTGACCGTGCAGGGAAGCGTCTCGCTGCCCTCCTCGCTCCTTTACCGCGTCGCGAATCCGGAGAGGACGGACGTGCACCGCGCGGAGATCCTCAAGTCGCTCGGCGTCTTCGCCGGTTCGCCGTCCTGGACCCGGGCGCCGGGTTCCGACTCCGGCGCCGTGGTGTCCACCGACGCCGCGGCGCACGCGCTGGTGCTCAAGGGCCATGCGGGCACGGTGATCTATATTCGCTGATTTCCACAGGAAGGCCGTCTGCGCCAGCAGTTCATACGGCTGGCGCAGCGTCGTGAGGCATGGTCGTGCTGCCGGAGACGATCGAGTCGACGCCCGTCGTCTTTCCGCTGTTCTCGGCTTTCTCTCGTCAACATTCCGCTATAATAATCCTCCATGAAACATCGAATTCCTTTTTTCTCGCTGGCCGCAGGCGTCGCCCTGGGCGCGGTGGCGGGGCCCGCCGTCTCATTGTCCTTCGATTCGCCGGAGGCGTTCCTCCGCGACGCGGGGACTTCCGGTACGGTCTTCAGGCATCATGGCGAAGTGCAGTTCGACGAGGATGGGGTGAAGGGCGGCTGCGCCTTCTTCGACGGCGGCAGCTGGCTCGAGGCGGAGACGTTCCCGGCCGCGCTGAAGACCGGCGGCGCACCCTATACCGTGAGCGCCTGGATCCGCGTCGCGGCCGAGGCGCACCGGAACGCGGGCTGGGTGAGCTGGGGCGACAAGGCGACGGGGTGCGGCAACTCGCTGCGCCTGAACGGCCCGGACGAGATCCACAACTACTGGAACAACCGCGACCTGACGGTGCGTGCGGAGGGCGTCGCCGACGGCCGCTGGCACTACGTGACGGCGACGTTCGACGGCCGTGTCCGCACGGTCTACATGGACGGCGTCCCGTGCGGCGCCAACGAACAGCGGCCCGACATCGGGCGGACCCTCTTCCAGGTCGGCCGCACGATGCATGACGCGGCGTTCAAGGGCTGGATCGACGAGCTGGCGGTCGAGAACGCGGCCGTCGACGCGGCGACGGCCTTCGAACGCTACCGCGCGGCGATCACGCCCCGGGCGCTGGCCCGCCTGAAGCCCGTGCCGCCGCCGAAGACGCTGCGCGCCACGACGGTTCCCGCCCCGTCGGAGAAGTTGCTGAAGGATGGGTTCTCGGTCCGTCTGAAGGTCGATCTTGGCGCCGTCCGCGCGGACGAGGCGCTGGGCTCGTTCGGCCCCGTCCGTTTCGGCCTCCGCCTGGCGGGACGGGACAAGGCGCATCTGCGCTACGACCGCGCCGCGGGGAACTACCTCGGCTTCCCGATGCCGGACGGCACGTGCCCCGTGATCGAGGCGGTCGTGGACGCCAAGGCGGGACGCGTCGGCATTCCGCTCGGCGTGCTGGATTCCTCCCGCAAGGTTCACGACGTCGTCCTTCGCTGGGCTCCGCCGCGCTGGGAAATCACCGTCGACGGGCACGTCGACGAGGACTTCCCGATGCCGGCTCCCGCGCCCTTTGCCTGGAAGGGCGATCAGAACCTGCGCATCCATTCGCCCCGCGTCTCCGCGGAAGTGGTGGAGGTCGGTGCGGTCTGGACGCCGCCCGCCGTGCCCGCGGCGAAGCCGATCGAGAAGCCGATCCAGTACTGGACCCCGGCGGGACACAACCAGTGGGTGGGTGACGTGGCGCCGGCGTTCCTGAATGGCAGGCTGCATGTGTTCTACCTGATCGACCGCCGTCACCACGGTTCGGGCGCGGGGACGGGACGGCACCAGTTCGCGCACCTCTCCTCCGACGACCTCGTACACTGGCAGGAACATCCGCTCGCCGTGCCGGTGCGCGAATGGTGGCAGACCTGCGGCACGGGCACGCCGTTCCTCAAGGACGGGAAGCTCGCGCTCGCGTTCGGCTGGCACACGTCCCGCTACGGCGCGCCGGCGAAGGACTTCCCGATCGGCGGCACCTACGCGTCCGCTGCGGACGGCATCCATTTCACCAACGCGGGCGTCATGGTCTCGGAGGCCCAGAATCCGAGCATCTACAATCTGCCGGATGGCCGCTACGAGCTGGTGACGAGCTACGGCGGCTCGATTGGAATCTTCCATTCCAAGGACCTGCTGAAGTGGGATCTCTTCGACGCGAAGCTGCCGTTCCGCGGGGACTGTCCCTCGCTCTTCGACTGGCATGGGCACCGCTACCTCCTCCAGGGGTTCGTGAACATGGCGTACAGTCCGGACGGCACGCCGGGCTCGTTCGTGAACTGGTCGCAGGAGCCGGACAAGCTCTACGACGGCCTCGGGGTGCCGATGGTCGCGTCCTGGAAGGGCGACCGCCGCCTCTATCTCGGCTGGCTCAACCACGTCTACGGGTGGGGTGGCTGGCTCGTCTTCCGCGAAGTCGTGTACTACCCCGACGGACATCTCGGCCTCAAGTGGGTGCCGGAGATCCCGCTGCCCGTTCCTCCGCGCACGTATCCGGTTGCGGCCGGCGCGCGCTTCACGCGCCGGTTCCGGCCGCAGGGCAGGGGCGCCGCGCTGGTGCTCACCGTCGACCCGGCCGAACGGACGGCCTCCTTCGGCGACGACGTGCCGGATCTGAAGTTCGGCGAGGCGCAGTCGGGCGAGAACGTCCGCATCGGCGGCGTGCGGGGCCTGGACGCCGACTACGCGGTCAAGCTGGTCGTCTACTATGACGCCAAGGCCGACGTGACCATCTTCGACGCGGAAGTCGCAGGTCAGCGCACGCTGATCTGCCGTCGCGCGGGCCGCTTCGACGAAGCCGAATGAACCCATGGTCCTCGGCATCGACGTCGTCGATGACCTGGTCGCGGGATTCGATTTGCCGGGCGTGAAGGGGATTGTCGGCGTCGGGAACGCGCTTGTCCCGACGGCGACCACATTTGATATACTGGAGCCATGAGAAGAATGCTTTTCATGGCGTGCGTGTGCCTGGGCGTTGCTGCGGGGGCCGAGGACCGGAAGGACCGGGCGATCCGGCGGCTGGAGGCCGTGAAGCCGGAGAACGTCCGGCTTGCGTGGCATGACATGGCGGCGCGCTGGCCGGATCGCTTCGAGGCGGAGCCGCCCTGGCTGCGGACGTTCGAACGCGACCGGAAGCGGCTGCTGAACGCGATGAAGGGCGACTGGGGCCCGTACTACGGCGAGCTTCCGCCCGTCGACGGAGCCGAGAAGTTCCTCGCCGACCTGCGGGCGCGGCTGCTCGCCAATCCGTTGCTGGACGGTGACCGGCTGCTCGTCATCCGCCGGAAACCCGGCAAGCTCGGCCTCCACAACAACTGGATGCAGCCGCGGGACATCTTCGGCGGCTGCCCGAACGAACTCGGCGTCCTCTCGGGCCTCCGCGGCGTAAAGCCGTCCTTCACCTGCCTCGACAAGTCTCCTGACAACGGCTACATCGGCGAGCTCTGTCTGCACTGGCATGCGGACCGCGTGATGTACACGCGCCGGACGGACCGGACCGACCATCCGCCGAAGGTCCGCGGCAGCCGCGCCGAGGAGGTCGTCGACCGCGTCTACGAGCTCGACCTCGGCTCCACGAACGCCGCGCCGCGCGAAATCGTCTGCATCCCCGACGCGGACGTCAACTGCTACGCGGGCTGCTACCTGCCGGACGGCGCGACGCTGTTCCTCTCCGACGCCTCGATGGTCGGCGTGCCGTGCGTGGTCGGTTCCAGCTGGGTCGCGAGTCTCTACCGCCGCGAGGCCGACGGCGCGATCCGCCGCCTCACGTTCGACCAGGACAACAACTGGTGTCCGAACGTCATGCCCGACGGCCGCGTCATGTTCCTGCACTGGGAGTACGCGGACATCACGCACTACGCCTCCCGCATCCTCTTCACGATGAATCCGGACGGCACGACGCAGCGCGCCTACTACGGCAGCGACTCCTACTGGCCGAACGCGCTCTTCAACGCGCGCCCCTGTCCGGACGATCCCGACTGCTTCACGGCCATCGTCACGGGTCACCACGGGCAGCCCCGCTACGGCGAGCTCGTGCTCTTCGACGTCAACAAGGGGCGCAAGCAGGCGGACGGCGTCGTCCAGCGTTTCACCGAGCGCGGCAAGGCCGTCGAACCCGTCGTGCGGGACCGCCTCGCGGACTATTCGTGGCCGAAGTTCTGCCACCCGTGGCCGCTCTCCCGGAACTACGTCCTCGTCGCGGCGCGTCCGACGGAGAAGGACGGCTGGGGACTCTACCTCGCGGATGCCTTCGACAACCTCACGCCGATCGTGGAGGAGGCGGACCATGTCTTCTTCGAACCGATGCCGTTGCAGAAGGCCCCCGTTCCGCGCGTCCTCGCCTCCAAGGTCGAGCCGAAGGAGAAGACGGGCCTGATGAAGGTGACGGACGTCTACGACGGCCTCGGACTCAAGGGCGTGCCGCGCGGCACGGTGAAGGCGCTGCGCCTCTACACCTACTCCTTCGCCTACCGCTGGATGGGCGGCGAGACCGACCATCACGGACTGGATGGTCCGTGGGACATCAAGCGCATCCTCGGCACGGTGCCCGTGGAGGCGGACGGCTCGGCGTTCTTCAAGGTGCCCGCCAACCTGCCCGTCTCGATCCAGCCCCTGGACGCGAAGGGCCGCGCACTGCAGCTCATGCGCAGCTGGACGCAGGCGATGCCCGGCGAGATGGCGAGCTGCAGCGGCTGCCACGAGGAGAACCAGGCGAGCGCCGGCCCGAACCGCCGCCTGCTCGCGATGGAGCGTCCCGCCAGCGAGATCAGGCCGTGGTACGGTCCCGAGCGCGGCTTTGATTTCCGCCGCGAGGTCCAGCCCGTGCTGGACCGCTACTGCGTCGCGTGCCACGACGGGAAGGGGAGCCCGGTGCCGGACCCGAAGACGCCGTTCCGCGGCGGCCTCGCGAAGCCGGTGCTCACGGACCGTCCCGACATCTGCGTGAAGTCGAAGGACGTCTACTACATGAATGACGGTTCCTTCCCGCCGAGCTACATCGAGCTCTGCTCGTATGTGCGCAGCCACACGCAGGAGGGCGACAACGACGTCCTCTCGCCGTGCGACGTCGCGGCGGACACGACCGCGCTCGTGCAGCTGCTCGAGAACGGGCACCACGGCGTGCGCCTCGACGCGGAGAGCTGGGACCGCATCAACACCTGGATCGATCTGAACCGCATGGGCCACGGAACCTGGAGCGAAACGGTTGGCACCAATCGCGTCGCGCACTTCGCCGCGCGTCGCGCCGACCTGCAGCGTCGCTACGCGAACCTCGAGGAGGACCACGAGAAGACCTGCGGCAAGGCCGTGCTGCAGGCGCCCGTCCTGCCGCGCCTGGACGTAGCCGGTGCGTCACGCGCCGTGTCTCCCGCAGCCGGGGCGTCTCGCCCCGGACGCGTGGATGGCGGGAAGGAACCGGGGCGCGACGCCCCGGCTACGAGGCGGACGCTCGATCTCGGGGACGGGGTCGCCCTCGAACTCGTGAAAATCCCGGCGCGTCCGGGCGCGAAGGCCCACTGGATGAGCGTCGACGAGATTACCAACGAGCAGTATCGCCGCCTGGTGCCCGAACACGACAGCAAGCTTGAGCGCGGAGAGTTCATGCAGTTCACGGAGCAGGAGCGCGGCTACGCGCTCAACGAACCGGACCAGCCCGTCGTGCGTGTCTCGCGGGACGAGGCGGCCGCCTGGTGCGGGATGCTGGCGAAGAAGACCGGGGCGCGTGTCCGCCTGCCATCTGGCGACGAATGGGAGTGGGCGGCGCGCGCCGGCTCCACGAACGTCCTCTGGTGGGGCGGTCTCGACGCGGACTTTTCGAAGACGGCGAACCTTGCGGACCGGACGTTCCGCCGCCAGGACCGCTTCCGCGCGAACGTGCCGGGCATGGCCGTGCCCGAGTGGCGTCCCGCCGACATCCGTTTCGACGACGGCTACCGCGTGACCGCGCCCGTGTCGGTCTTCGCGTCGAACGCCTGGGGGCTCCGCAACGTGCACGGCAACGTCTGGGAGTGGACGGCCGACACGGTCTCGAACCGACCGACGGCGCAGCCGCCGGACGACGAGCCCCGCGCGGTCGCACGGGGTGGTTCCTGCTGGAGCCGGCCGAAGGACGCGACGTTCGCGTCGCGCATCTCCTACCGTCCGTGGCAGAAGGTCCACGACGTCGGCTTCCGCGTCCTCGTCGAGGATTGAAGACTTCACGGTAACAGGAGAATCGGAATGAAGAATCGACTGCTGATGTGTGTGTGTGTCGCCCTTGGCGCGGTTCTGGGCGCCGGTGCGGCGGACGTCGTCGTCACGGGGAAGACGGGGCGGGACATCCAGGCCGCGATCGACCAGGCCGCGGCGCAGGGGGGCGGCCGGGTCGTGGTGCCGGCCGGCGAATGGACGACGGGCACGCTCGAGATGCGCAGCCACGTCGAACTGCACCTGCAGAAGGGGGCCATCCTGAAGGGCGGCACGAAGGAGGCCGACTACAACCGGAACGACGTCTTCCCGGAGAACTTCTGGAGTCCGGGCGAGGAGTGGAGCGGCGGGCATCTGATCCTCGGCTACAAGGTCGAGGACGTCGCGATCACCGGCGAAGGCGTGATCGACGGCAACGGCCCCGCGTTCTTCGGCGACTGCGACGAGGACAGCCGCTGGCCGTGGTACAAGTACGGACTCAAGCTCCATCCGACGGACCGCACCTGGTTCCGTCCCGGGCCGATGGTTGCCTTTTTCCGCTCGAGGAACATCCGTCTCGAGGGCGTGACGCTCGCGAACACGCCGGCCTGGACGTGCCACGTGCGCTGCTCGGACGGCCTGACCGTCCGCAACGTGACGATCGACGCCGATCGCACGATCGCGAATTCGGACGGCTTCTCCATCGACTGCACGCGCAATGTGCTCGTTGAGAAGTGCACGGTGAAGACGGGCGACGACGGCTTCGCGATCCGCGCGAGCTGCCGCCAGCCGGGCCATGCGGAGACGAACCTCTGCGAGAACATCGTCATCCGCGACTGCGACATCTGGAGCTGTTGCTACGGCATCCGGTTCGGCATCGGCACCGGCACGATCACGAACGTGGTCGTCGCGGACACGCGCATCCACGAGGCTGCGGAGGCGGGCGTGGGGTTCACGCCGGCCTGGGTCGAAGCCGCGCGCAACTGCCACATCCTCGGCATCACCGTTACGAACTGCGTGATTTCGGACTGCATGCGCCCCGTCGGGGGCAACCAGCCGCGCGGTTCGCGCCTCGACGGCATCCGCTTCCTGGACTGCACGTTCAACACGCTGCTGCCGTCGATGCTCCCGTCGGACGCCTGCGGCGTCTCCTTCGCGCGCTGCACGCGCAACACCATCGAGACGTTCAAGGTGCGCCACCGCCGGGGCTGGAACGAACGCGGTATCCGCCGGAACAAGTCGGTGTTCATCGAGGGCGGCGCCCGCGGGAACATCGCCGTCGCGGATTGCCGTCCGCGTCCCCTCGGTAGTTCCGGCGTCCTGCTGCTCACCTTCGACGACCGGAACTTCGCGGACTGGGAGCGGGCGCTGCCGCTCTTCGCGAAGTACGGCGCACATGCGTCCTTCTTCATCAGCGGCGATTTCGATTCGCGGGCGGTGACGACATCGAAGCGGTTGATGGCGGCCGGACACACGATCGGCCTGCACGGACGGCGGCACGAGAACGTCCCCGAAGCGATCGCGAAATGGGGCAAGGCCGGCTGGTGGGACCGCGAGGTCGCCACGCCCAAGCGCTGCGCGGACGTCGCGTATGTGCCCGTCCGCTCGTTCGCCTATCCGAACAACCGCCACGACGATGCGACCGACGCCCACCTGCTGACGCGCTTCGAGCGCCTGCGCGCCGGCATCCCCGGGTTGCGTCCCCACGATCCGAAGGGCGAGCATGTGGCGGACCTGAAGCCCCTCCTGTCGGACGAGCGGATGTTCTTCCCCGCGAAGGACCTGCCGAAGCGCCGCGTCCTGGGCGGCATCATCCTCGGCGAGAACTACCATGTCGACATCGAGGAGGTCGTGGCGTGCATCCGCCGGGCCGGGGCGCGCAAGGAGGTGCTGCTCTTCACGTCGCACGGCATTTCGCCCGATGCGAAGGGCATCAACATGAAGACCGAGTGGCTGGAGCGGATCCTCGCGGAGGCGAAGGCCGCCGGCCTGGAGGTGCTGGGCTTCGACGACCTTCCCTGACCTGCCGAACACGATCGACTTCTTCCGACGCGTTTCTCGCGCGTCCGTGGTATAATGGCGGCATGAAAAATCTGATTCTTGCCGTGCTGGGCCTGACCGCGTGCGCGCGGGCCGGCGAACTGGTCCTGGCGGAGCGCGGGAAGCCCGCGGTCTGCACCATCGTGGTCGGCGCGCAGGCGTCGCCCTCCGAGAAGTACGCGGCCGAGGAGCTGCGCGACTTCCTTGCGAAGGCGACGGGCGTGACGCTGCCCGTTCGCACGGACGCGGAGGCGCTGCCCGCGCGGGCGGTTCTCGTCGGCGGCACCGCGCACACGGCGCGCGTGCTGGGCGTGAAGGATCTCGAGGCGGCGCGGAAGGACCTGGGCGAGGACGGCTTCCGGCTGGCCGCGAAGGGCGGGCACCTCGTCGTGCTCGGGAGCGCGAAGCGCGGGCCGCTCTACGGCGTCTACGAGATCCTCGAGAAGTACGCGGGCTGCAGGTGGTACGCGTCGTGGCACGCCGTCCTGCCGGCGCGCGACCGGGTCGCCGTGCCGGACGCGCTCGACGACGTGCAGGTGCCGGCGTTCGCGATGCGCGAGCCGTTCTGGTTCGACGTCCTGACCCATCCGGAGTTCGCGGCGCGGTTGCGCGTGAACAGCCTCAGCTGGCGGGACTACGATGCGAAGTACGGCGGCAACTCGTTCCGCTTCGGCGGCGGACTCGGCAGCTGCCACACGTTCAACACGCTCCTGCCGCCGGACGAGTTCTTCGACGCGCATCCCGAGTACTTCAGCATGGAGAACGGCGTCCGGATCAAGCATCCGAGCCAGCTCTGCCTCACGAACCCCGACGTGCTGCGCATCGTCACCGAGCGCGTGCTGCAGCGCATCCGGAAGGACCCCGGCGCGAAGTTCTACGGCGTGAGCCAGAACGACTGGCTGCACTACTGCCAGTGCCCGGCCTGCAAGGCCGTCGACGACGAGGAGGAGAGCCACGCCGGCACGATGATCCGCTTCGTGAACGCCGTCGCGGAGGCGGTCGAGAAGGAGTTCCCGGACGTCGTCATCGAGACGCTCGCCTACCAGTACACGCGCAAGCCGCCGAAGAAGACGAAGCTGCGGCGCAACGTCGTGCCGTGCCTCTGCACCATCGAGTGCGACTTCTCGCGTCCGCTCGACGTGAGCGGATTCAAGGAGAACGTCTCGTTCCGCCGCGACATCGAGGGCTGGAGCCGCCAGACCGACCAGCTCTACGTCTGGGACTACACGACCGATTTCCCGAACTACGTGCAGCCGTTCGCGAACGTCCTGACCCTGCAGGGCAACCTGAAGTTCTTCCGCGCGAACAACGTGAGGGAGATCTTCGAGCAGGGCGCCTACCAGGGCCTGCACGGCGACTTCGCCGAGCTGAAGAGCTGGCTCCTGGCGAAGTGGATGTGGAATCCCGACCTGCCGCTCGAGCCGCTGCTGCAGGACTTCTTCCAGGGCTACTACGGGAAGGGCGCGCCGTACGTGCGGCACTACTTCGACGAGCTGCACGCGGCGCAGCTCGCCTGGTCCGCGCCGTCGAACCGCCCGCTCTCCATCTGGGTGGGGCCGGAGAACCCGGCGCTGTCCGACGCGTTCCTCGAACGCGCCGCGGGGCTCTGGGAGCAGGCCGTCGCGGCGACGAAGGACGACAAGGCGACCTCGTACAACGTCCGCATGGGCGCGTTCTCCGTCGACTACATGCGGCTCGAGCGCCTGCGCCGGAAGGGCGAAAAGGCGCTCTGGCTCTCGTCGAAGCCCGTGGACACGTCGGACTTCGGCCTGCGCCGCCGCCTGGCGAAGTCCCTGCTGGACCGTCTGGACGAGCAGAAGCTCATCCGCCTCGCGGAGAGCAAGGCGCGCCACGACGCGCTCGTCCAGGGCTGGCGCGACCTGCTGGCCCGCGAGCCGCCGGTGTTCGCACCGGGCCGGACGCGCGGCGAGCTCCAGGAGAAGCATGTCTCCTGCCACCGCCTGGGCGAGTGGGGCGCGTACGTCGACGACCCCCTCGCGTCCGACGGCCGCGCGCTGAAGCTCTTCAACACGCACTACGAGTGGTGCGCGACGCTGCCGATGCACCGGATCGAGTTCGAGCCCGGCGCGAAGTACACGGTGCGCGTGCGCCTGCGCTGCGAGAAGGCGGGCGACGGGCTGGCGTTCTGGGCGGGCGTCTACGACCCCGTCGCGAAGAAGGGCCGCGGCGAGATCCAGCTGCGCACGGACGCGGTGCCGAACGCATACCGGTGGTACGACGCCTGCACCTGGACGCCCAATTCCGACGAGTACTTCTGGATCGGCCCCGGCCGCTTCGACAAGAAGTCCGGCAAGTCGGCGATTCGCGGCCTCTGGATCGACAAGATCGAGTTCGTCCGCGCCGAATAGGACACACGGCAGTTCTTTTTTGATATAATCCAAAAGCTAATTTTGCGAAAAGTCACCAACCCAAAGGAACAAGACATGAGCAAGAGTCAGTACGAGGCCGCGAAGAAGCAGTACGCCGTCCTGGGCGTCGACACGGAGAAGGCGATCAGGGATCTGCAGAAGATCTCGATCTCCATGCACTGCTGGCAGGGCGACGACGTGGGCGGTTTCGAGAACGACCTCGGCGCCACGGGCGGCATCCAGACGACGGGCAACTACCCGGGCAAGGCCCGCACGCCGGAGGAGCTGATGGCCGACATCGACAAGGCCCTCTCCCTCATCCCCGGCAAGCACCGCATCAACCTGCACGCGTGCTACGCGATTTTCGAGGACGGCAAGAAGGTCGACCGCGACAAGATCGAGCCCCGGCACTTCAAGAAGTGGGTCGAGTTCGCGAAGAAGCGCGGCCTCGGCATCGACTTCAACCCGACGTTCTTCTCGCACCCGCTCGCGGACGGCCTGACGCTCTCGAGCGAGGATCCGCGCGTGCGCGCCTTCTGGGTGAAGCACGGCATCCAGTGCCTCAAGATCGCCGAGTACTTCGGCAAGGAGCTCAAGACGCCCTGCGCGATCAACTTCTGGGCGCCGGACGGCCTCAAGGACGAGCCGTCGGACCGCCTCGGGCCGCGTCGGCGCATGGCCGACTCGCTGGACAAGATCTTCAAGTACAAGTACGACAAGAAGCTCGTCATCCCGACCTTCGAGTCCAAGCTCTTCGGCATCGGCGTCGAGAGCTACACGGTCAACTCCCACGAGTTCGTGATGGGCTACGCCCAGAAGAAGGGCATCCTCGCGCTGCTCGACATGGGCCACTTCCACATCTCCGAGAACGTGGCGGACAAGATCAGCTCGTTCCTGATGACGTTCGGCAAGGTCGCGTTCCACATCTCGCGCCCGGTCCGCTGGGACTCCGACCACGTGATCCGCATCGACGACGCCGTCAGCGCGGCCGCGCACGAGATCGTCCGCATGGACCCGAAGAACTTCATCGTCGCGCTCGACTACTTCGACGCCTCGATCAACCGCATCGCGGCCTGGGTGCTCGGCATGCGCAACATGCAGAAGGCGCTCCTCCAGGCGATGCTCGAGCCGTTCGGCACGCTCAAGGCCCTCCAGGACGCCCGCCAGTACACCGAGCAGCTCGTCCTCCAGGAAGAGCTCAAGGCGTATCCGTGGCAGGCCGTGTGGGAGGAGTTCTGCGCCCGCGCGAAGATGCCGGCGAACGAGGCCTGGATGGCCGAGGTCCTGAAGTACGAGCGCGACGTGCTCTCGCAGCGCGCCTAATCCGGAAGGGGCCATCCGATGAAGAACGGTATGACGGTGCTGGCGGTCCTGGCCGCGTTCGCGGTTCTGGCGGGAATCCCCCTGCCGGAGCATCCGCGTCCCGACTGGGAGCGCGCGGGTTGGCGGAATCTCAACGGCGACTGGAAGTTCGCGTTCGACAAGAAGGACGCGGGCCTGCAGGAGAAGTGGTTCGCCGCGGACGACGCCCGCTTCGACAAGCGCATCGTCGTGCCGTTCCCCTGGGGGAGCGCGCTGTCCGGGGTCAAGGACGAGGCGGACGTCGGCTGGTACCGGCGCGACGTCGTCGTGCCCGAGACCTGGAAGGGCAGGCGCGTCTTCCTCGTCGTCGGCGCCAGCGACCACGACACGAAGGGCTGGATCGACGGCCATCCCGTGGGCGAGCATTCGGGCGGCTACACGCCGTTCGAGTTCGAGCTCACGGACTTCGTGAAGTGGGGCCAGCCGCAGAAGCTCACGCTCCGCGCGTGGGACGCCCCGGCCGCGATCTCCCAGCACGACTGGCGCCTCTACGGCAAGCAGGGCTACGGCAACGCCCGCGGCCTCTGGCAGACCGTCTACCTCGAGGCGCGCGGCATGGAGTACATCGAGAAGGTCCACTTCACGCCGGACATCGAGAACGGCAGCGTCACCGCGGACGTCACGCTTGGCGCCCCGGCGAAGAAGCCGCTCGCGTTCGAGGTCCGCTTCAAGGAGTCCGACCGCGCCAAGGCCGCGACGGCGGCGTTCGCGCCCGGCCAGATGAGCGCGAAGCTCAAGATCTCCCTGCGCGACGTGAAGCTCTGGGACCTGGACAACCCGTATCTCTACGAGGTCGTCTGCGCCCTCCGGGACGGCGACCGGGACGCCGACTCGGTCTCCACCTACTTCGGCATGCGCAAGGTCTCGGTCGGCAGGATGCCCGGCACGGAGTATCCGTACGTGACGCTGAACGGCAAGCCGATCTACCTCCAGCTCACCCTCGACCAGAGCTACCACGAGGGCGGCTTCTATACGTTCCCGTCGGACGAGTTCATGAAGAACGAGATCCTGATCTCGAAGAACCTCGCGCTCTCCGGCAACCGCATCCACATCAAGGTCGAAATCCCGCGCAAGCTGTACTGGGCGGACAAGCTCGGCCTGCTGATCATGGCGGACGTCCCCTGCGCCTGGGGCCCCGCCTCCGAGGCGATGTTCCGCGAGCACTGGTTCTGCTTCGAGGACATGGTCAAGCGCGACTTTAACCACCCCTCCATCTTCTCCTGGGTCCTTTTCAATGAAACATGGGGCCTCTTCGCGGACGGCCAGAACTGGGGCCGGGACCGCGCCAAGCGGTACGCCCCGTGGGTCCGCCGCGCCGTCGCGAACGCCTACGCCAAGGCGAAGGCCCTCGACCCGACGCGCCTGATCGAGGACAATTCGCCCTGCAACCACGACCACGTCGTCACGGACCTCAACACCTGGCACGCCTACTGCCCCGGCTTCAAGTGGGAGGAGACGGTCGCGACCTGGTGCAAGGACACCTTCCCCGGCTCGACGAAGAACTACATCGGCGGCTTCGTCCAGGGCGACGCCCCGATGCTGAACAGCGAGTGCGGCAACGTCTGGGGCTACAAGGGCTCCACGGGCGACTGCGACTGGAGCTGGGACTACCACCTGATGATGAACGCCTTCCGGCGCCACCTCCAGTGCGGCGGCTGGCTCTACACCGAGCACCACGACGTCATCAACGAATGGAACGGCTACGTCCGCTTCGACCGCACGCCGAAGTACACGGGCATCGAGGAGCTCTTCCCGGGATCCACCCTGAAGGACTGGCATGCCGACGCCTACCTGCCGCTCGACACCGAGCTCTGCCGCGCGTTCAGGGCGGGCGACACCTGGAAGATGCCGGTCGACGTCTCGCTGACGACCGAGAAGTACGCGGGCCGCACCCTCAAGGTCGCCTACACCATCCGCGCCTGGGACGGACGCGGCCGGCTCCTCGAGTCCGCGCCGGTCGAGGCCGGCTCCTTCACGGCCACCGCCTGGCAGAACGGCCGCGTGCTGGACGTCCCCGTCAAACTCCCCGACACGACGGCCTGCGGCGCGGTCTGCTTCACGCTGACGGACGACAAGACGGTCGTTGGCCGCAACTTCGCCTGCTTCGTCACGCGTGCCGACAAGCCGGCGACCGTGGTCAGCGTCCCCCCCGCCGGGTTCACGAAGGCGACGTGGAGCCAGAAGCAGTGGAACGTGTTCGACGGCCTCAAGGCCAACGGCGCCGGCAAGGGCGCCTTCGAGTACGAGTTCGTCGGCATCCCGTCCGACAAGCCCGCCCGGTTCCGCGCCGAGGTTTCCGCGAAGCGCCTGAACGCGAAGGACTCGAAGGACGTCGACAAGGGCGTCGTCGACCTGGACTGCATGCTGGGCGGCGGGTTCGCGGACCGCTCGAAGAACCCGAACTCCTACCCGATGACCTCCGACGTCAAGTGGACCGGACAGGTGAAGGTCTTCGCCAACGGCGAGCTCGTGAACACGGTCGACCTGCCGGACGATCCGGCCGACCACCGCGGCATCCTCTCCTGGTTCGCCCAGCAGCGCGCCGACGCCCGCAAGTCCGCCACGCTCAGCGAGGCGGGCAGCTACGGCTACCTCGTGGAGGCCGAGATCCCGCCCGCCGTGCTCGCGAAGGGCAACGGCAAGGTCACCATCCGCCTCGAGGCGGAGAAGAACGGCCTGGCGGTCTACGGTGCGCACTTCGGCCGCTATCCCCTTGACCCCTCCATCGAATTCTAGTCCACAGAGAGTCCCCCATGAAGATCCTGGCCCTTGCGTTCGTCGCCGCCGTCGCCCTGGGCGCGACGGCGGGCGATTGGACGAAGCACCCCGCCAACCCCGTGATGGGCGACCCCGTCCGTCTCGGCACCTGCTTCGACGTCAACGTGATTCCGGGTCGCGACGCGAAGTACGACATGTACTTCTCCTGGCGGCCGAAGAAGGCGATCGCGCGCTGCACGAGCGCGGACGGCGTCAAGTGGTCCGAACCGGAGATCGTCCTCGCGAGCGATCCGACGAGCGGCTGGGAGGACAATCTCAACCGCAGCTGCACCGTCGTGAAGGACGGCAAGTATCACATGTGGTACACCGGCCAGGCCCGCGGATACAGCAGGATCGGCTACGCCGTCTCGGACGACGGCCGCCGCTTCACCCGCGTCTCGAAGCTGCCGGTGATGATCTCCGAGCATCCCTGGGAGGGCTTCAGCGTCATGAACCCCTACGTCCGCTGGGACGCGGCGCGGAACGTCTGGCGCATGTGGTACGCCTCGGGCGAGACCTACGAGCCGAACGTGCTCTGCTACGCCGAGTCGAAGGACGGCCTGAAGTGGGAGAAGTCCCTCCTCAACCCGATTTTCGTCAAGGGGAAGGGCAAGTCCTGGGAGCAGGACCGCGTGGGCGGCTGCGAGGTGCATCCGCTGCCGGACGGCTCCTGGGTCATGTTCTACATCGGCTACTCCGACATCCACACGGCGCACATCGGCGCGGCCGTTTCGAAGGACGGCGTGACGCAGTGGCGTCGCCTGAAGGCCAATCCGATCGTGAAGCCCTCGCCCGACGGCTTCGACGCCTCGGCCTGCTACAAGCCCTCCGTCGTGCGCGACGCCGAGCACGACCGCTGGCTGCTCTGGTACAACGGCCGCAACGGCAACAAGGGCGAATACATCGGGCTCGTCGTCAAGGACGGCCTCGACCTGGGGGAACTCGAATGAAGCAGAGCCTCATCGCCGGCTTCTCCGTGTGCGCGCTCGTCCTGGGCGCGCACGCGAAGTCTCTTCGCGACTACGTCGCGGCGTTCAACGCCGCCGACGAGGAGCTCTACACGAACGCCGTGCCGAACGCGGCCGCCGCGGACTTCCTCGAGCGGAACGTGCCCGCGTTCGAGTGTCCGGACGCGGACGTCGAGCGCACCTACGCGTTCCGCTGGTGGACGTACCGCAAGCACCTGAAGAAGACCGTGGACGGCTGGGTGGTCACGGAATTCCTCCCGGACGTGTCCTGGGCCGGCAGGCACAACACGATCTCGTGTCCCCTCGGCCACCATCTGCGCGAAGGGCGTTGGCTGCGCGACGCGTCCTTCCTCGACGACTACACGCATTTCATGGTGACGCAGGGTTCCGTGAACGGCCCCCGCGCCTATGCCTGCTGGCCCGCCTGGGCCACGCTCGCGCGCGCGAAGGTGACCGGCGACTTCGGCTTCGCGAAGCGCCACCTGCCCGAATTCAGGCGGAACTGGGAGTCCTGGGCGGCCGGCTGGAAGCTGCGGAACGGCGTGCAGGCCGGTCTGCGCGCCGACCGCGGGCTCTTCGACTTCATCGGCGACCGCGAGGGAACCGAGTATGCGCTCTCGAAGGACGGCGCGCGCCCGATGGTCAATGCGGCCATGTGGGCGGAGGCGACGGCCATCGCGAAGATCGCGGCGGACGCGGGCGACACGACCGCGGCGGAACTCTTCGCGAAGCGGGCGGCCCAGCTGGAGGGGAGCATCGGCGCGCGTCTCTGGAACCCGGCGCGGAAGTTCTTCACGACGCTCGGCTTCGACGGGAAGCTCGACGGCGTCTGCGAGCTGCATGGCTATGCGCCGTTCTACTTCGGCATGCGGTTCGCGCCGGACCATCTCGCGGCCTGGGACGGGCTGATGGACGAGAAGGGCTTCTTCGCGCCGGTCGGCCTCGTCTTCCCGCGCCGCGACACGCCCGGTTTCGACGTGAAGGTCGACTACGGGAGGCACGAGTGCCTCTGGAACGGTCCGAGCTGGCCCTACGCGACGAGCGTCGCGCTCACGGCGCTCTACGAGACGCTGCAGGATGGCCAGAAGCCCGAGAAGGCGAGCGCCGCCGACTTCGCGAAGCTCGTCGTCCAGTACGCGCGCCAGCACGTCCGCGTGCGCGAGGACGGGACGAAGGTGCCGTGGATCGACGAGAACCAGCATCCGTTCAGCGGCCTCTGGATCGCGCGCGACGTCCTCATCGAGCAGGCCCGTCGCCGCGGCAAGGCGCCGAAGTACCGCGAACGCGGCAAGGACTACAACCACTCCACGTTCTGCGACCTCGTGATCGCGGGCCTGGTCGGGCTCGTGCCCCAGGAGGGGGCCTCGGTCCGCCTCCAGCCGCTCGCCCCGGCGGAATGGGACTGGTTCCAGCTCTCGAACGTCCGCTATCATGGGCACGACCTGACGGTGACCTGGGACCGGACGGGCGCGAAATACGGCGTGAAGGGGTTCTCCCTCTCCTGTGACGGCCAGCCCGTCGCCGCCCGCGCGGACCTGGGGCCGCTTTCCTCCGACCTCCCCTGAACGCACGTTTGCCCCTACCTTGCCGGGGTGGGATTTGGTATAATCATCCTTCCACAACGAGCAGAAGCACACAATCCTTGGACAAGACCGATCCATACGAACTGATCCGCGCCATCGCGGAGATGAATCCCTGGGAGCGTGCGGCGCGCCACAACTGGGCGCTGCTGCCGCAGACGTCCGAGGAGCCGTTCATCGTGACGTTCCTTCCCGAGAAGGACCGTCCCGGTCCGGTGGTCGGGCGTCTGCTGCTGTTCCCCGGCTTCGCGCTCTTCCGCGACTACCTCATTTCCCGGCAGGTGCCGGACTTCGGCGTCGGCATGAGTCCGGTCGACTTCCGCCACTACGAGGCGGTCGCGCTGAAGGACGGCGGGGTGGAGCTGTTCTCCTACGAGCCCGGCTTCGTGCCGCTTCCGCCGGGTTCCGAGGACCGGAAGGTCCTCGCGCCGCTCCTCTTCGAGTGCTACGGCATGCTGCTGCGCCTCGAGGAGAAGCCCGACCTGCCCCTGGCCTATGTGGAGCAGAAGGCGATGTTCGCGCGCAAGGAGGTCGTCGACGGCCGCTGGGTCGACGGCCCCTACCGCCTCCCCGAGGAGGAGGTCGTGCAGCAGGTGGAGAAGGTCGAGCTTCGGAAAGACGCGTGCCTGGCGGCGAAGGCCCTGCCCCTGTATCCGAAGGAGATCTGGGAGATCGACTACGTGATGCTCCCGTCCTACCGGACGCCCGGCCCCAATCCGCGCTTCCTCTACCTGCTCGCGGCCATCAACGTCGGGACGGGGGAGCGGATGGTCTGGGAGAAGATGTCCGTGGACGGCAAGGCGGACGGCCTGCTCCGCCTCTGGGAAGGGCACGCGCAGCGCCTGCTCAACGCCTTCCTCCGCAAGCGCCGCGTTCCGGGCGAGATCCACGTGCGGTCGCCCCGCATGGCGCGCTTTCTCCGGCCGCTCGGCATCCAGCTGCCTTTCAAGCTCGTCCAGCACGCGAAGCTGCCCTCCCTGGAGGACGTGCTGGGCCTTGCAATCCAGACCAGGAACGTGTGAACCCATGTTTGACCTGAACCAGAACATCCCCCTGCTGCTCTCCCTCGTCTTCATCGTGGGCGGCCTCCTCGCGCTGAGCTGGAGCGCGGACCGCTTCGTCGACGGGGCCGGGGCCCTGGCGCGCGCCTTCGGGGTCTCGCCCCTCATCGTCGGCATGGTGATCATCGGGTTCGGCACCTCGGCGCCCGAGCTCGTCGTCTCCGTCCTCTCCGCCATCGGCAACCATTCGAACCTCTCGCTTGG
The DNA here is from genome assembly GCA_016302985.1 of Kiritimatiellia bacterium. Lineage (GTDB taxonomy): Bacteria > Verrucomicrobiota > Kiritimatiellia > RFP12 > UBA1067 > RUG572. The sequence goes on from JAEDMN010000003.1 coordinate 23,053, forward strand.
CAACGCCTACGGGTCCTGCATCTTCAACATCGCCGCGATCCTGGGCGTGGCGGCGCTGATCCGGCCCCTGGCCGTGAAACGCAGCGTGACGCTGCTGGCCGTGCCGCTGCTGCTCGGCGTCACGGCGGTTTCCTGCTTCCTGGTGTGGGACGGGCAGTTTGAGCGTTCCAACGGCCTGCTGCTGCTCGGCCTGTTCGCCGTCGCGATGCCGTTCTACTGTTGGTTCGACCAGCGCGCGAAGGATGACGCCCCCGGGAAGGCTGCCGCCGAACCGTCCGCTCCCGGAATTGCGCCGTGCCGCGCGTGGGTCTACCTGGCGGTCGGTCTCGTGGTGCTCGTGGGGTCCTCCCACGTGCTCGTGTGGGGGTGCGTCGACTTCGCGCGCGACGTGCTGCACGTCTCGGACCTCATGATCGGCCTCACCGTGGTCGCGATGGGCACCTCCCTGCCCGAGCTGGCGTCCGCCGTGGCGTCCGCGCGGAAGGGCGAGCACGAGTTCGTGATCGGGAACATCGTCGGGTCGAACCTCTTCAACTGCCTCGCCGTCGTGGGCGTGGCGGGGTCGATCTCCCCGTTTGGCGGATTCAGCGGCTTCATCGTGACGCGCGACCTGCCGGTCATCGCGCTGCTGACGGTTTCGGTCTTCGCGTTCGGGTTCAACTGGCGCAGGCCTTCGGAGCCCGGCCGGATCGGGCGCGTCTCCGGCGTGCTCTGGATTCTCGCGTTCGCCGCCTATCTGGGCGTGATGATCGTGCAGGAGACGGGCTGCCTCGGGAAATAGCGGTTCAAAGGAACGGAGTCGACATGAACAGGATTGCGGTGGGGCTGCTGGCCCTGGCGGCGCTCGTCGCCGGTTGCGGGGAGTGGAAGCTGGCGCGCGAGACGGTGTCGCTGAACGGCGCCGGCTGGCGCTTCGCGCGGGACCTGACGCCCGAGGCGCAGATGAAGCCGACGGCCGAGGCCTTCGACGATTCGACCTGGGACGCCGTCGAGGTGCCGCACGACTGGGCCATCGCGGGGCCGTTCGACCCGGACGCGCCGGGCGGTTCGGGCAAGCTGCCCTGGAGGGGCGTGGGCTGGTACCGCCGCGACTTCCAGCTGTCCGAGGAGCAGATGGACGGCATTCGGGCCGGCGGCGCGCTCTGGCTCGAGTTCGACGGCGTGATGGCGCGTCCGTCCGTCCATGTCAACGGGAAGCTGGCCGGGGGCTGGAACTACGGCTACATGGGCTTCCGCGTGGACGCGTCCGAGCTCGTGCACGTCGGGCGGAACACGCTGGCGGTCCGCGCCGACACGCGCGACCACCATTCGCGCTGGTATCCGGGCGCCGGCATCTACCGCGCCGTGCGGCTCGTCGTGGCGCCCGCGCTGCACGTGGTCCCCGACTCCCTCTTCGTCTCGACGCCCGCCGTCGCGAAGCAGAGCGCGACGGTGCACGTCGCGTTCACGGTCACGAACCGGCTGGACGGCTCCCGGCGCGTCGAGGCGGGCGTGCGGATCGCGCCCCCCGGGTCCGCGGACGGCGTCGTGGCGGAGGGCCGGACGTCCCTGAGCGTGGAGGCGAAGGGGACGCGGCGGGTGTCCTTCGACCTCGAGGTGCGGGATCCCCGCCTCTGGGACCTGGAGAAGCCCGAGCTCTACACGGCGACCGCGGGCGTGCTGCAGGGCGGCCGCCTCGACGTGCAGGCGACGCGCTTCGGCGTCCGCACCGCCGTGTTCACGGCGGACGACGGCTTCCACCTGAACGGGCGGCGCGTGCAGCTCCACGGCGTCGACCTGCATTCGGACATGGGGCCGCTCGGCATGGCGTTCAACCGCTCGGTCATGCGCCGGCAGCTGCAGATCATGAAGGACATGGGCGCGAATGCGCTCCGCACGAGCCACAACGCCTGCGACCCGCAGGTGCTCGAGCTCTGCGACGAGATGGGCTTCGTCGTCTGGAACGAGTGCTTCGACAAGTGGGAGGGCACGAGCGGCCGCCGCAACGACGAGAACCTCGAGGACTACGTCGCCGCGAACCTCCGTGCCTTCGCGAAGCGCGACCGCAACCACCCCAGCGTCGTCGCCTGGTCCATCGGCAACGAGATCCCGACCGCCACCACGAACTATCCGGCCGGCATGAGCGAGGCGAGGTTCCACGTCTTCCGCAACGCCATCCGCGAATTCGACGCGACCCGCCCCGTCGGCATCGGCTGCTGTCACGGCGACGCGATCGCGCGGGGCCTGTTCGCGGAACTCGACATCACGGGCTGGAACTACGGCGGTCAGTACCGGAACATCAAGGCGAGGCACCCGGACAAACCGGTCGTCTACACGGAAAGCGCGAGCGCGGTCAGCAGCTACGGCCACTTCGAGCAGCCGCCCGCCGCCTCCAAGACGGACTACGACGTGAAGGCCGGCGAAGTCGGCGCCTACGAGCACAACGCGGCGCCGTGGAGCGACATCCCGGACGTCGAGTTCGCGCGCATGGAGCGGGACCGCTACTGCGCGGGCGAGTTCGTCTGGACGGGCATCGACTACCTGGGCGAACCCACCCCCTACGTCCGCTACGAGTCCTTCCCGATGATGGAACACCTGAAGAACGAGGAACTGGCCCGCAGCTCCTACTTCGGCATCGTCGACCTCATGGGCATCCCGAAGGAGCGCTACTGGCTCTACAGGTCGCACTGGAACCGGGCCGCGGGGACGGTCCACATCTCCCCGCACTGGAACTGGGCCGGCCGCGAGGGGAAGGCCACGCCCGTCTACGTGTACACGGACGCGGACGAGGCCGAGCTCTTCCTCAACGGCCGCTCCCTCGGCCGGCGCGTGAAGGGCGTTCCGCAGCGCCCCGTCAACCTGGCGAAGGGCGGCGTCGCCACGGCGAGCAGCGTGGAGCGCAAGCCGGGCGTCGAGAACGCGCCGGCGCTCGCGCTCGACGGCCAGACCGATTCGCGCTGGTGCGCGAGCGGCCCCCGGAAGGGCGAGTGGTGGCAGGTCGACCTCGGAAAGAAGACGGCCTTCTCCCGCATCCTCGTCTCCGGCGAGCAGGAGGACGGCACCTACGCCTGGACGATCCGCCTCTCCGACGACGGGACGTCCTGGCGCGACTACGCGAAGAAACCGCTCGGCGCCGCCCAGGAGCAGCAGCCGAAGAGGGACGCCGCCCGCTATGTGCGCGTGGTCTTCGACGACCAGAAGCCCGGCGCCTGGGCCTCGATCCGCGACGTCGTCGTCAGCGACTGCGCGGACGGCTTCCGCCTGAATCCCTACTACGACGTCTGCGACCGCTACCGCCTCCGCTGGTTCGACGTCCCCTACGAGCCGGGCGAACTCAAGGCCGTGGCCTACCGCGGTGGCCGGAAGACGGGCGAGGCCGTCGTCCGGACCGCCGGAAAGCCCGTGGCCGTCAGCCTCACGCCCGAGCAGGACACGCTGCCGGACGACGGCGAGACGTGTGTCTTCGTGCAGGTCGACGTCGTCGACGCGGCGGGCGTGCGCGATCCGCTCGCGAAGGACCGCGTGTCCTTCTCCCTGACGGGCCCCGGGCGCATCCTGGCCGTCGGCAACGGCAATCCGCGCGCGCACGAGTCCTTTGCGAAGACCGACGCGCACCCGCTCTACTTCGGCAAGGCGGTGGCGGTCGTGCGGCGCGAGGCGGGCACGTCCGCGCCGATCGTCCTGAAGGCCTCCGTCGACGGTCTCCAGCCAGCCGAAATCCGATTCAAGTAGTTTCCAAACCACAAATATGGTAGAATAAAGACGTCATGAAAAAAGACTTCCTGAAGAAAGTTCGCATCACCGACACGACCCTGCGCGACGCGCACCAGTCCCTGTGGGCCACGCGCATGCGGACCGACGACATTCTCAAGATCGCCGAGAAGATCGACGAAGCCGGCTACTACTCCCTCGAGTGCTGGGGCGGCGCCACGTTCGACGTGTGCATGCGCTTCCTCCGCGAGAATCCGTGGGAGCGCCTGCGCCAGATCAAGGCGGTCTGCAAGAAGACCCCGCTGCAGATGCTCTTCCGCGGCCAGAACATCCTTGGCTACAAGCACTACCCGGACGACATCGTCGAGCGCTTCACGGCCCTGGCCTGCGAGAACGGCATGGACATCTTCCGCGTCTTCGACGCGCTGAACGATCCGCGCAACCTCGAGAAGGCGATCTCCTGCGTGAAGAAGTACGGCGGCCACGCCCAGGGCACGCTCTGCTACACGACCTCGCCCGTCCACACGGTCGAGAAGTACGTGGAGCTCGCGAAGGAGCAGCAGGCGATGGGCATCGACTCGCTCTGCATCAAGGACATGGCGGGCATCCTCACGCCCGGCGCCGCCCGCGAGCTCGTCGCGGCCCTCGTCCAGACGATGCCCGAGATGCCGATCCAGGTCCACAGCCACATGACGAGCGGCATGGCCGCCGCGATGTACATGGCCGCCGTCGAGGCGGGCGCCGGCTGCGTCGACTGCGCGACGTCCACGATGTCGAGCTTCAGCTCGCAGCCGCCGTGCGAGTCCATCGTCACGATCCTCGAGTCCGAGGGCTACGACACGGGCCTCGACCAGAAGAAGCTCGCGGAGATCAACGCCTACTTCCAGAACCTGAAGAAGACCCGCCAGCAGGCCTCCTCCGCGAAGGTCGAGCCGGTCGACGCCGGCGTGCTCGTGCACGCGATCCCGGGCGGCATGATCTCGAACCTCCGCAGCCAGCTCGCCCAGCAGGGCGCGCTCGACCGCCTGCCCGAGGTGCTCGAGGAGCTCCCGAAGACCCGCGCGGACATGGGCTATCCCCCGCTGGTCACGCCGACCTCGCAGATCGTCGGCGTGCAGAGCGTGCTCAACGTCCTCGGCGGCAAGCGCTACGGCATGGTCACCGACGAGACGAAGCACTACGCCGCCGGCTACTACGGCCGCACGCCCGCCCCGATCGAGAAGAAGCTGCAGAAGAAGCTGATGGGCGACCTGAAGCCGATCACCTGCCGTCCGGCCGACCTCCTCAAGCCCGGCCTCGCCGCCGCCGCGAAGGAGATCCCGTCCAAGCTGATCAAGGCGGAGGAGGACATCCTCAGCTACTGCCTCTTCCCGGAGGTCGCGCTCGGCTACTTCAAGTGGCGCGCGCAGCCCGACGACGCGAAGGACCCCATCCCCGCCGACGTCGAGATGCAGAAGGCGGCCGAGTCCGCGCCCGCCGCCGCCGCGGTCGACGCCGAGACGGCGAAGTTCGCGCAGATCGGCAAGGCGTTCGCCGCGCTGCTGGCCTCCTGCGGCGGTTCCTTCGACGCCGCCGCGCTGAAGGTCCCCGCGGCCGAGGCGGCCCCCGCCGCCGCGCCCGCGGCCGAGCCCGCGAAGGCCGCGGTTCCCGACGGCACGCCGGTTCCGGCGCCGCTGAACGGCACGTTCTACCGCAGCGCGGGCCCGGGCAAGCCGGAGCTCGCGAAGGACGGCGACACGGTCAAGGCGGGCGAACCCTGCTGCATCGTTGAGGCGATGAAGCTGTTCAACCCGATCAAGACCACCGCCGCCGGCAAGATCACGTTCCTCGTCAAGCATGGCGAGGTCGTGCAGAAGGGCCAGACGCTGGCCGTCATCTCGTAGCGGATCGTTCCGTTCTGACGGTTGCGGTCCGACGGGATTCCCCGCCGGATCGCATCTGTCATCAGGCCCCGCACCCCGAACGAAGGAGGATCTAGCCATGGACTTCACCACCGCAGCCTGGATCTGGCTCTATGTCGGCGCCTTCCTGATGCTGGCCGAAATCGTCAGCCCCGGCTTCGTCGTCTTCTTCTTCGGTCTGAGCGCCTGCACGGTCGCGGGCGTGAAATGGGCGTTCCCGGCGCTTCCGCTGTCTGCGCAGCTCGGGCTCTTCTCCGTCTTCTCGATCCTCTACCTCGTCGTGCTCCGCCGCCTGGTGAAGAGCGTCTTCATGGGCGAGACGGGAACGGACAACCGGCTGAAGAGCGACTACGAGGGCCGCGTCGGCAAGGTCGTCGAGACGATCCGGCCGGAAGTGCCGGGCCGCATCCTCCTCGGCGACGCCGAATGGGCCGCCGCCGCGACTGAGCGGCTCGAACCGGGCGAGGAGGTCCGCGTCGTCGGACAGGACAACCTCACGCTCCAGGTCCGGAAGCTTGACGCCTAGACACCGACAACAAAAAATACAGGAGAACACGTACCATGACACCCGCCCTCGTCTTCTTCGTCCTCGTCGCGTTCATCGTCCTCGTCGCGATCGCGAAGACCGCCGTCGTCGTCCCCCAGAAGACCGCCTTCATCGTCGAGCGCCTCGGCAAGTACCGCTGCACGCTCGAGGCCGGCTTCCACATCCTCGTGCCGTTCTTCGACAGGATCGCCTACCGCCACTCCCTGAAGGAGCAGGCGATCGACGTGCCGCCGCAGGAGTGCATCACCAAGGACAACATCGCGGTCTCCGTCGACGGCATCCTCTACATGCAGGTCGTCGACCCCGTGAAGGCGTCCTACGGCATCGGCAACTACCTCTTCGCGACGACGCAGCTCGCCCAGACCACGATGCGTTCCGAGATGGGCAAGCTCGACCTCGACCGCTCCTTCGAGGAGCGCACGATGATCAACGAGGCGATCGTGAAGGCGGTCGACAAGGCGAGCGACCCGTGGGGCATCAAGGTCACGCGCTACGAGATCAAGAACATCACGCCGCCGCGCACGATCCGGGACGCGATGGAGAAGCAGATGCGCGCCGAGCGCGAGAAGCGCGCGATGATCGCCGAGTCGGAGGGCGAACGCCAGGCGAAGATCAACCGCGCCGAGGGCGAGCGCCAGGAGGCGATCGCGCTCTCCGAAGGCGAGCGCATGCGCAAGATCAACGAGGCCGAGGGCCGCGCGAAGGAGATCCTGCTCGTCGCCGAGGCGCAGGCCGCCGGCATCCAGAAGGTCGCCGAGGCCATCAGCGGGCAGGGCGGCATGGAGTCCGTCAACATGCAGCTCGCGCAGCAGTACCTGCAGCAGTTCGGCAACCTCGCGAAGACGAACAACACGATGATCATCCCGAGCGACCTCGCGAACGTCGCGGGCGTGATCCAGGCGTGCTCGACCATCGTGAAGAGCGCCCCCGTTCAGAAGGCTTGATTCATAGTAGGAAAGGACATCGACCATGCCGTCTCTCAAGGACATGCGGGGCCAGGCGAAGGAAGCCGGCCTCATGAAGCTCGACAAGCTGATCGCCACGCGCCAGCGCATCCCGGACTGCGAGATCCCGATCCCGATCCCCGAGCTCTGTGCGCGCTACGAGAAGCTCTACACCGGCGCCATCAACGACGTGATGCGCGAATTCACGCTGCTCGACCAGAACCTGCCGAGCGACATCATGCCGCTCCGCGACGAGATGACCGTCTGCGGCGAGGCGTTCACCGTCAAGAGCGCCCCGAACGTGATGATCGAGGGCGAGATGACGTTCCGCGCGCAGATGCTCGACGACTTCAAGCCGAACGGCGTCGTCGTCTGGGACACGTCGAACGACGTCGAGGCCTCCCTCTGGGGCGGCGTCATGACCGCGACGGCCATGACCAAGGGCATCCGCGGCGCCGTCATCGCGGGCGGCATCCGCGACACGAAGCAGATCCTCGAGCAGAAGTTCCCGGTCTTCTACCGCTACCGCACCTCGAACGGTTCGCTCGGCCGCTGCATGATCACGCACTACCAGGTGCCGGTCAGGATCGGCAAGGTGACGGTGCGCCCCGGCGACATCATCTTCGGCGACATCGACGGCGTGCTGTGCATCCCGCGCGAGATCGCGTACGACGTGCTGCTGCGCGCCGAGGGCATCGAGCGCAACGAGGTGGACATCTTCAGCTGGGTCCGCCAGGGCGACACGATCAGCGAGATCATCGACAAGGGCGGCTACTTCTGATGAAGCGCCTGCTGCTTGCGGCGGTCCTCGCCGCCGCGTTCCTGGCGCCGGGCGCGATGCGCCCGACGCCGGACTATCTGAAGAAGGCGACGGTCTACCAGGTCGTGCTGCGCAACTTCACGCGCGACGGCAACTTCAGGGCCGCCACCGAGATGCTGGAGCACGTCCGCTCCGCCGGCGTCGACGTCGTCTACCTCGCGCCGTTCGTGGAGATGGACTGCGATATGGACGAGAGCGGCTGGAGCATCCGCCAGCACAAGAGCGGCTACGGCTCGCCCAAGAACTCGTACCGCATCTCGAACTACGACAAGATCGACCCCGAGTACGGCCAGGACGCCGACTTCAAGGCCTTCAACGACAAGGCGCACGCGCTCGGCATGAAGGTCTACATGGACCTCGTCTACCTGCACTGCGGCCCGAACAACGTGCTGAAGGACCTCTTCCCGGACGCCTTCCAGAAGAATCCGGACGGCTCCGTCCGCACGACCTACTGGCACTTCCCCTACGTGAACTTCGAATCGAAGCAGGTCCGCAAGTACCTGATCGACTCCATGCTCCACTGGATGCGCCTCGGCTGCGACGGCTTCCGCTGCGACGTGGGCGACCAGGTGCCGATCGACTTCTGGGTCGAGGCCGTGACGGCCTGCCAGAAGGTCAACCCCGACCTCGTGATGATCAACGAGGGCACGAAGGCCGAATGGCTCGAGAAGGCGTTCGACGCCTGCTACGCCTGGCCGTGGAGCTTCTCCATCCGCAACTTCCTTACCCCGGCGCTGCCCGGGCAGAAGTCCGCGAAGCACAAGACGCTCGACCAGAAGATGCCGGGCGTGCGCGACTACGAGGCGAAGCTCCCGAAGGGCGCGCTGATGTTCTGCTTCATGGACAACCACGACACGGCGACGGACGACTGGAACGACCGCTTCGACCGCGTCCATCCCGTGGAGGCCGGCAACGCGGCCTTCGTGCTCACGTTCCTGCGCCGCGGCCTGCCGCTCGTCTTCAACGGGAACGAGATCGCGGACAACTCCCGCAATTCGTTCTTCGCGCCGGTCGAGCACCCCGCCCGCGCCGCCAAGACCGTCGACTGGGCGCGCGCCGTCCAGCCCGCCGGCCAGAAGCGCCTCGCGCTCATCCGCCGCCTCGCGCAGCTTCACCACGACGACCCCGTCTTCTACGACGGGGAGATGGACTGGATCACCGCCGGCGAGGCGAAGGGCGCGATCGCCTTCGTCCGCCGCCACGGCGGCCGCAGGGTGTTCGTCACGGCGAACCTCACGGACAAGGACGTCGCCTTCGCCCCCGAGGGCGTGAAGCTGGACGCGGCGAAGCAGCCGCTCCTCGCCGAGAACTTCAAGCTGGACGGCGCGTCCGTCTCGCTCGGTCCCTGGGGCTACGTCGCCATCGAGTTCTGAGAACGACACGCATACGACAACGAGGTAGACATGCTGAAGGAAAAATTCGACCTCACGGGCAAGTGGGCCTTCGTCACGGGCAGCGCGCGCGGCATCGGCCGCGCCATCGCCGCCGGCCTGGCCGAATTCGGGGCGAAGGTCGTCGTGCACGGCACGAAGCCCTCGCAGCCCCTCGACGAGTCCCTCGCCGAAGCGCGGAAGTGGTCCCCGGATTCGTTCGCGGTCACGGGCGACCTTTCGAGCGCGGGCGCGGTGGCGGACCTCTTCGCGCAGATGCGCGAGCGCGGCGTCGAGCCCGACATCGTGGTCTGCAACGCCTCGACGCAGAAGAACGTGCCCTGGCACGAGATCCCGCTCGCCGACATGCAGGAGCAGATGCAGGTGAACTTCAACGCCACCTTCCAGATGTTCCAGATGGCCTACCCGCACATGAAGGCGCGGGGCTGGGGCCGGCTGATCGTCGTCGGGAGCGTCCAGGAGCAGCGTCCGCACCCCCTGATGGCCGTCTACGCCGCGTCGAAGAGCGCGCAGGAGAATCTCGTGCGCAACCTCGCGCGCCAGATCTCGAAGGAGGGCATCACGGTGAACAACCTCTGCCCGGGCGTCTTCGCGACGGACCGGAACAAGGCGGCCCTGGGCAATCCCGTCTACGCCGAGAAGGTGATGAACGCGATCCCGATGCACGACTACGCGCGCCCCGAGGACGCCGCCGGCACGGCGGTGCTGCTTGCGAGCGACGCCGGCCGCTACATCACCGGCGCGACGATCCTGATCGACGGCGGGCTGCGCCTGCCCGGATGAAGGTTGAACGTTGAAGGTAGAAGGTAGAAGGTAGAAGGAGAGCACGATGAAGAGATTGCTGGCGATGGGTGTGTGCGCGCTGACGGTGGCCGCGATGGCCGGGGCGCGCGAGGATGGTCTGTTCATCTCCCATGTCCACCGCGGCGGCGGCAAGCTGGAGCGGCCGGACAACACGCTCGAGACCTTCCTGTGGTGCTGGGGCAACGGCTCCGCGCTGGAGTGCGACTGCCGCTGCACGTCCGACGGCGTCGGCATCATGTTCCACGACAACGACCTGAAGCGTACGCCCCGCGGCATCCCCGCCGACTGGAAGACGCGCAAGATCAGCTCGATGAAGTGGGAGGAGGTCCGCGACATCGACGTCGGCAGCTACCTCGACCCGCAGTACGCCTCGCAGCGCATCCCCACGATCGAGGCCGTCATGGCCGCGATGAAGGGGCATCCGTCCTACCTGCTCTTCGTGGACGAGAAAGGCGCCGGCCCCGAACGCATCGCCGCCGCGGCGAAGAAGTTCGGCGTCATCGACCAGGTCTACTACACGGGCTGCAGCTATCCCAACATCGTGAAGTGGAACGAGGCCGTGCCGGGCGGGAAGTCGCTCCTCTGGATCGGCAAGTTCCCGAAGTTCAAGGACCGCTTCGACCCCGCGAAGCGCGCCGCGATGGGCAGGGCCGTCCAGGAACATTTCGAGAAGTACATGGTCGAGCTGCGCAAGGCGGACTTCAAGTACGTGACCGCCGTGTCGCTGCACACCTACTGGAACCCGAAGGATCCGGTCGACCCGTTCATCATCGGCACGGACTACCTGAAGAAGCTCATCGACGAGTTCCACGCCCACGGCGTGAAGGTCTGCTCGATCCCGTTCGAGGGCGGCGAGACCGAGGCGGTCTACCACCGACTCTGGGAACTCGGCTGCGACGGGTTCTCGACGGACTATCCGTCCGTGATGTTCAAGGTCATCCGCGACCTGAAGGCCGCCGCGAAGAAGTAGTCCGCCAATCCTATCCCGGGGAGTCCTGCCGTGTCGTTCAACAAGTTCCTCGCCGTCGCCCTCCTGCTTGCCGCGGGCTGCGACCAGTCCGGTCCGAAGCCCGTCGACGCGTCGCCCGCGAAGGCCTCCAGCCAGGAAGTCGCCGCCCTGCAGTCGGCGCTGGACGCGCAGGCGAAGTCCGTTTCGAACGCCGTCCCGGTGAAGGCCGACGCGGACGGGGAGGCGGACGACGACGGCGCGGAGCACCCGAAGCCGGAGCCGGCCGTCACCGGCTTCTTGGACGGCGAGGGGCTTGTCCGGCTCCAGTTCAACGACATGCCCGACCTCGGCGTGCTGAACAGCTACGTCAAGATCACCCCCGATCCCGGCCCCCTTGTCCAGGACTGGTGGCCCTGGAGCAAGACCTGCATCCTGAAGGGCGACTTCAAGCCGCGCACGACCTACCGGCTCGTCGCCCGCAAGGGCCTGCCCATGCAGGACGGACGGACCACCGCGGAGGATTTCCGGCGCACCTGGACGACGGGCGACCGGTCCAAGAGCATCGCGTTCGCGCACGAGGGCCGCTATCTTCCCGCCGCCGGGCGCCGTCTCGTCGCCCTCAAGTCGGTCAACGTGACGAACCTCCTCTGCGAGATCCGTCCCGTCCCGGCCCGCAACATCGTCCAGCTCCTCGCCCGCGAGGAGAGCGAATACGACAGCTATTACGGGGGAGGCGGCGACTCGTCCAACACGCGTGAGCTCGCGGGCGAGCCCCTCGAACGTCCGGTTCGCGTGAAGGGGCGACTGAACAAGGAGACCGTCACGCCCCTCGTCGTCAGCGACGTGGACGGCCGCGCGGCCAACGGCGTCTACCTCGTCGGCGCGCGCGCGGACGAGAAGCCGTCGTGCGAGTCCGTCTGGCGCCTGGTGTGCGTGACGGACATCGGCCTTTCCGTCCGCGAGGCCCATGGCACGGTCTACGTCTGGGCGACCTCGCTCACGACCGGACGCCCGCTGCCCGACATCAACGTCCTCGTCTACGGATCGAACAACATCGTCCTCGCCGAGGGCGTGACGGACGCGGAGGGCTGGTGCTGCTGCGAACTGCCCAAGACCGGGACCCGCTTCGCCGTCGTCGCGAAGAAGATGGACGGCTCCGACACCTCGTTCCTGGCGCTGCGCGACGAAATCGACGAATCCATCCCCTCCGGCGTCCGCCGTCCGTTCCTTGACAAGGGGGAGAGCGAGGCCTTCGTCTGGACCGAGCGCGGCATCTACCGCCATGACGAGAAGATCCTCGTCCACGCGCTGCTGCGCGACCACGCCGGGAACGCCCCGAAGCCGTTCCCCGTCAGATTCCTCCTCCAGGATCCCGAGGGCCGCGACTTCATGACGCGGACGATCATGCCGGACGCCTTCGGTTCCGTCGTCTGCGAGGAATTCTCCGTTCCCGCCGAGCAGAAGAGCGGCCGCTGGAAGATCTACGCGCTCACCCCGGGCGAACCCGGGAACCTGCTGGGCGAATGCGGCGTCAAGGTCGAGGAATTCGTCCCGCCGCAGATCCGTGTCAAGGTCACGCCGCCTGTGGCGGGGGGACGCGCGACGAGCAATCTCGTCTTCTCCGTCGCCGGCGAGCATCTCTTCGGCGGTCCCGCGAAGGGGCTTCCGGTCGACGCCGCCGTCATGTTCGAGGACGCCCCGTTCGCCCCCAAGGGCTGGGAGTCCTTCCGTTTCGGCGACGAGAACCGCCGTCTCGAGCCCAACTTCTCAAAGCTCGACGCGACGCGCCTGGACGCGGACGGCAAGGCGAGCTTCTCGGCCGACTTCCCCGTGCGCACGCGCCCCCGCGCGGCCGTCCGCATGACGGTCCAGGGCAGCGTCTTCGAGAGCGGCGGCCGTCCCGCGTCCGCGCGGGCCCAGGTCGAGCTTCACGCCTACCCGTTCTACATCGGCGTCCAGCTTCCCGAGTCCCTCCGCGAGGGGAAGTCGCCCCGCGACTGCCGTGTCGTCCTCGTCAATTCGGACGGCACCCCGCACCGCGGTCCCTGCACGCTCACCGCCCGTTTCGAGCGCGTCGAGCGTGTCTACGGGCTGCACAGGGTCGACGGTGGCTGGGAATGGCGTTCCGACCTCGTCCGCTACCCCATGGGCGATGCATTCGAGGTCCCTGTGGCCGCGACTGGCCTGGCGAACCTCCCCGTGCCCGTCTCCGCGTGCGGCGACTGCGCCGTGACGCTGACGGACGACGCGACGGGCGTCTCCTTCGGCGCCAGCTACTGGGTGGGCGGAACGGCCGACGGGGCCGTCCGCGCGTCCCTCGAGAATCCCTCGCGCGTGACGCTCAAGGCCGATCGCCCCGTCTACCATCCCGGCGATCGTCCGCGGATCACCGTGAAGGCCCCGTTCGCCGGTTCCGCCTGGTTGAACGTCGTCCGCGACGAGATGGTCTATTCGCAGGTCTTCGCGCTGACCAACGCGACGTCGGAGGTCGTGCTCGAGCCCGTCACCGGGAAGTGGGCGCCCGGCGTCGACGTGTACCTGAGCGTGGTCCAGGCCGCGAAGGCGCAGTCCGTGGAAGGCCGCACCTCCGCCAACCGGGCCTACGGCGTCCTGCCGCTCCGGGTGGCGACCCTCGACAGCTCGCTCGAGGTGAAGGTCGCGGCCAAGGTGGCCTGCCGGCCGAACGGCGGCAGCGACGTGGAGGTTTCGGTCGAGGCGAAGGGCGCCGCGGCGACGGGCGCGCGCGCGGTCGTCACGGTGGTGGACGAAGGCATCCACATGCTCACGGACCAGAAGGTGCCCGATCCCGCCGGCTGGTTCGGCGAGACGCGCGACGCCGTGCGTCCGCTCTGGGACATCTACTACCGGCTGCTCCCGGTCCTCGAGCCCGGGCTGCGCCGCGCGGGCGCGAAGACGGGCGGCGGCGCCGAGGGCGACCTCTTCCGCCGCGTCAGCCCCATCCCGACGCGCCGGTTCCGCCCCCTCAGCGTCTGGAAGACGGACGTCGAGCTGAAGGACGGGCGCGCGGTCGTGCCGTTCTCCCTGCCGGAATTCGTGGGCGAGATCCGCGCGACGGCCGTCGCCTACAACCGCCGCGCCACGGGTGCCGGCGCGGCCCACGCGAAGGTCGCGCCGAATCTGGTGGCGCAGCCCGACGCGCCGCGCTTCGTGGCGCCCGGAGACGTCTTCCTCGCCACGCTGACGCTCTCCAACCGCAGCGGACGCGACGGGACCGTCGCCTATGACCTGATGGCCGGCGGCCCGCTGGCCCTGGACCGTCCCGTCCACAGCGAGATCCGCCTGGCCGACGGGGCCAGCGAGACGCTGACGTTCCCCGTGCGCGCCGGACAGGCGCCCGGCGAGGGCTCGCTCGTCTTCGTCTGCGAGGGCCTGGGCGAAAAGCACAAGAACGAGATCCTCCTGCCCGTCCGCCCCGCCGCGCCCTGGATGCAGACCGCCACGACGCGCTGCCTCCAGCCCGGCGCGAAGCAGGTTTTCACGAACGACGCGGGCATCCTGCCCGGGGCGACGCGCCGCACGTTCCTCGTCTCGGCCCAGCCGGTCGCTGAACTGGCGGCGGCGCTCGCCCATCTCGTCGAATATCCGCACGGTTGCCTGGAGCAGACGGTTTCACGCGTCTTCCCGCTGATTTCGGCGGGCGGGATCCTGAACACGCTGCCTGTGGCGGACACTTCCGCCGTCCATGACGCGCGGGGGGCCGTCTCGGCCGGAATCCGCCGCGTCTGCGCGATGATGCATGCGAACGACTTCTCGATGTGGCCCGACAGCGCCACGCCGCCGTGGGACCGCGACGTCTCCCTCTGGGCCGCGCATTTCCTCGTCGAGGCGGGCAGGGCGGGGTTCGACGTTCCCCGCGACCGGATCGTGCAGGTCCAGGGCTACCTTCGCCGGTGGGCGATGTCCACGAACGAGACGACGAGCGTCTATGCCTGCCATTCGCTGGCCCTCGCCGGCACGCCGGACATGGACCGCATGCTCTACTGGTTCGACCGCCGTGCGTCGTTGTCTACGCTGGACCGTGCCCGGCTGGCCAGGGCCTTCGTCCGTCCGGGCGACCGCGCCCGTGCCCGCGAGCTGCTTGCGTCCACGTCCGCCACGGGCGTGGCGGACGCGTCCTTCCTGCTCCTCGCGCGGCTCGACCTCGATCCCGCCGACCCGGAGATTCCCGCGCTTGCGACCTTTCTCCTGGATCGCCGCGACGCGCGGCTCAACCACTGGCTGACCACGGCAGACAACGCCCACGCCCTGCTTGCGCTGGGAGGCTACTACCGCGCGCATCCCGCGACGACGGCGCAGCCGAACGTGGTGGTGAATTTCGAAGGGAACGAGGAGTCCATTGCCACGAAGCACCCGCGCACCTTCGTCGGAGGAGGGGAGATCGCCGTCTCGAATCGCGGCGAGGGCCCGGTCTTCCTCTCCGTGCGGACGCTCGCGCTGCCCGAAGCCGACAAGGCCGCGCCGGAGGCGCAGGGCATTTCCGTCCGTCGGCGTTTCCTCCGCACGGACGGGACGGAGGCCGATCTCGCGACGCTGGTTCGCGGCGAAATGATCCTCGTCGAGGTCTCTCTCTCCGCCCCGGCGAAGACGACTTACGCGGATCTCGTCGTCGAAGAGCTCCTGCCGGCCTGCTTCGAGCCCGATCAGTCGAGCCTGGACGGCTTCCCGTGGATGGAGAAGTACGACCGTGCATGGGAGCTGCGCCGCGAACTGCGCGACGACCGCGTGCTGGGCTTCTCGCGCAGGTTCGACCTCGAGCCCGGCAAGACCGCGACATTCGTCTACGCGGTCCGCGTCGTGAGCGCCGGTGTGTTCATCCTCCCCGGCTCCTCGGTCGAGGCGATGTACGCGCCCGCGATCCGCGCCCGCGGCGCCTCGCAGCGCATCCGCGTCGAGAAGTAGCGGCCTCGTTCGGTCTTCCTCGCTGGACACGGTTTTGGTAGAATCGTGGCCATGAAATTCATCACGTCGATTGGCGCGGCGCTATTGCTCCTGGGCGCAGTGGCCGCGTCCGTTCCGCCCTACGCCTCCGACAGCTTCGTCCCCGGAATCACGGGTCGGGCGACCGGATTCGTCCACATGGAAGAGGTCGAGGGCCGGTGGTGGGCGATCGACCCCCTGGGCCGCGGCTTCTACTTCGCCGGCATCCAGAGCGCGAACATGTGGGGTGTGCGCGACTTCCTCACGCGACGCCGTGTCTACGAGGAGAACTGCCTGAAGACCTACGGCACGCAGGCCCGCTGGGAGGAGGACTGCCTCGCGAAGCTGAAGGCCTGGGGCTTCAACATGCTGGGACATGGCTGTCAGCAGTCCCTGGAATGCCGGGGCCTCGTCCACGCACGCGAACTTGGCATGACGCAGGCGCTCTGCCGCGGGAAGGATGCGGACCGCTACATCTGCAAGGAGACCACGCCCGCCTGTTCGGCCTTCCCGAACGTCTTCCATCCGGACTTCGAGCGCTACTGCCAGGACTTCGCCCGGAAGCACTGCGCGCCGCATCGGGACAATCCCTGGGTCGCCGGCTGGTATGTGGACAACGAGCTGGCCTGGTGGGGCGACCGCGAGGCGCGCTACCGTCCCCGCTGCAACGGCCTCTACGAGACGGTCGCCCGACTCCCCGCGACGCACTCCGCCCGCCGGGCGCTGGACGCCTTCCTCGCGCAGCGCGGCGTCGCGAAGGGGGGCGAGGTGCCGGACGCTCTCAAGCGCGAGTTCCTTCTCCACGCCGCCGCGCGCTACTTCTCCGTCACCGCCGCGGCCATCCGCGAGGCGGATCCGAACCACCTGCTGCTCGGCGCGCGCTTCGCCGGGCTCACGGGCGCGGCCGATCCCGAGGTCTTCGCGATTGCGGCGAAGCACTCGGACGTCCTGACGTTCAATTGCTATCCTTGGGCGGACCTCGACCGGAACGAGGTCCGCGTGTCCCACGACGGCGCACGCGTCTCCGACGCCTTCGGGGAACTCTACGCCCGCACCCGCAAGCCGTTCCTGATCACCGAGTGGAGTTTCCCCGCCTTGGATGCGGGACTTCCGTGTTCGGGCGGCGCGGGCCAGCGTTTCGCGACCCAGTCCCTGCGCGCGCAGGCGAGCGAGCTCTGGATGAAGACCCTGCTCGCACTGCCCTATGTCGCGGGCTGGAACTTCTTCCGCTGGGTCGATCAGCCCGCCAGCGGCATCGCCCGGTACAACCGGGAGGACACCAACTACGGTCTCGTGAACGAGCGGAACGAACCCTACGTGCCGCTGGTCGAGGCTTTCACGCGCGTCCAGCACGACGTCCTCGCCCTGCGCAGGGCCGGCCTCCCGCCCGCGCGCGCGCCGAAGTCGTCCGGGGGCTCCCCGCGCGACCTGCTGGACGCCCTGGAGCCGCCCGCGAAGGTCGCGTTCTCCCGCACCGGGAAGACCTTCCGCGTGGATGCGGGCGCGGGCTGCGTCTTCACCGGGGAGGTCGGGGGCGGGAAGATGCTCGCGTCCATCGCGCTGGGGGAGCGCGTGGTCGGTTCCTACGGCGCGATGGTGAGCCGGAACGAACCGGGCGGACGCCGCGTCTGGACCGATGTCTCGCAGGTCGCGGACGTGTCCTGGCGCGAGCTGCCGAAGGGACGCGGCGAACTGACGCTGCGGGCGCGCGGCGGGGACACGAACGCGTCCTTTGCCGTGGTCCATCGCCTGACCTTCGCCCCCGGGTCCTCGAAATTCCTCTGCGAATGTCTCCATGTCGAGAACACGGGGCCTGCCGCCGTCGACCTTGACCGCATCTATTTTCGTCTGTTCCCCGCGTTTCAGACGATGGAGGGAGGCGCCGCCGCGCCGCAGCCCCCGGTTCCGCCGTGCTGGAAGATCCCGCGCCAGGCCGCCTGGACGAGTCCGCGCGGCCTGCTGCTGGGCGCGATGACGACGGCCGACAACCTCGCGGTCTTCCGGTTCTACGTGGACGAGAAGGGCGCCGCGCATCCGGACATGGGGTTCTTCCCCGGCGCCAACCGTCGTCTCGCGGCCGGGGCGGATTGGACGCCGCCTGCCCCGATGTGGGTCCTCGCGACCGCCGCGGCGACGAGCTACGGTCCGCCCGCGCCCGAGCCGATGTTCTCGCCCGAGCAGGTGCAGGCGATCGCGGACGAATGGGATGCGAAGCAGCGTGCGGCGAAGCCCGCCGCGAAGCC